>JANJTH010000333.1 GCA_024711205.1 Planctomycetota bacterium
GCCCGCGGCGGCCGGCGCGGCCCCGGCGCCCGGGCCCGCGCTCCTCGCGCTCGGGCTCGCGGGCCTCGCGCTCGCGCTCGGGCTCCTGCCTGGGCTCGTGGCCTGAAGGCCCGGCCAGGGGCGCCACCTCGCCTCCGCACGTCCGCGCCGCCGCCCGCGTCGTGGGTCGCAGCCCCCGAGCCCTCCAGGAGCGCTCGGGCCGCTCCCGCCCCGCGCGCGACGAGGCCCGCCTCGCGGCGTCCCCTCCGGCCGGTCCTCTACCGCGGCGACAGCCGCCGGGTCGGGAAGCCCTCCTGGACCCGGCGCGCGAGGAGCGCCTGCCGCTCCTCGCTGCCCGCCTCGGGGCGGACCCGCAGGAGGTCCTTCACGACCTCGGCGCAGCTCGAGTACCGCGCGTCGCGGTCCTTCGCCATCATGCGGAACACGACCGGCGTGAGCGAGCGCGTGACCGTGGGCGACACGGCCGCGGGGTCGGGGACCGGCTCCGAGAGGTGCTTGAGGCACACGTCCTCGGGCGTGCGCCCGTCGAACGCGGGCCGGCCGGTCAGCAGGTGGAACAGCATGGCGCCCAGCGAGTAGATGTCCGCGCGCGTGTCGAGGTCGGGCCGGCCCTCGATCTGCTCGGGCGAGATGTAGAAGGGCGAGCCGAGGATCGTCGCCGAGGCCTGCTCGCCCGGCCCGTCGGCGTCGAGCGTCGTCGCGAGGCCCAGGTCGCACAGCTTCACGACCCCCTCGCGGTTGATCATGACGTTGCCCGGCTTCACGTCGCGGTGCACGAGGTGGTGCCGCGCCGCGTGGTCGAGCGCGCGCGCGACCTGGACCACGACGTCGATCGCCACGTCCTGCTCGAGCCGGTTGCCCGGCTGGCGGTCCGCGAGCTCGCGCGCGGTCACGCCGTCGACGTACTCCATGGCGAAGTAGTGCAGGTCGTGGCAGGTGCCGACGTCGTAGGCCTGCACGATGTTCGGGTGGTTGAGCCGGGCCGCGGCCTGGGCCTCGCGCAGGAACCGCTCGATGAACTCCTGGTCGACGAGCAGCTTCGGGTCGAGGATCTTGAGCGCGACCATGCGGTCGAGGTTGACCTGCTTGGCCGCGAACACGAGCGCCATGTTCCCGCGCCCGAGCTGGCAGACGATCTTGTAGCCGTCGATCCGGTCGTCCGCGATCTTGTCCTCGAGCCCGCGGCAGATCCGGCGCACGTCGTCCTCGCTGAGCAGCCCGCGCTGCTGGAGGATCGCGCCGATGAACCGCCGCTTGCCCTGGCCCCGCAGCTTGCGCTGCTCGTCGAGGGCGCCGCGGAGCTGCTCGCGCGTCACGAGGCCCAGGCTGACCGCGACCTCGCCGAACAGGGGGAGCGCGCGGAAGGACTTCGTGTCGTGCGCGGCCGGTCCGGCCCCGGCGGCCGCCTCGCCGAGCCAGGCCTCGATCGCCTGGTCCTCGCGCAGGAGCTCGCCCTGGTGGACCTGGAGCAGGCGCGTGAGCGCCTTGCGGCGCCCCACCCGGTCGAGGTGGCCCGCGCGCGTGAGCAGGTGGTCGAGCGCGTTGTGGAAGTGGCGCTTCGCCTGGAGCGTGAGCGCCTGCTTGACGCGCGAGAAGGGCACGAGCTCGAGCTCGGTCACGAGCCGCCCGAGCTGGAGCTCCTCGTGGATCACCTCGCAGGCGGCGCGCACGCGGCGCGCGCGCGCGACGAGCTCGGGCGCGACGTGACCGCGCCGCTCGAGGACCTCCTCGAGGGTCATGGGGAGCTGGAGCTTGAGCGCCTGCGCGCGCGCGCGCAGCGCCTCCTCGAGCACCTCCTGGGTGAGCGCGCCGAGCTCGAGCAGGACCTGGCCCAGGAACACCTCGGAGTGGGGCGTGATCTGCCCCTGCGCGAGCTGGCCCGACGCGCGCAGGTAGAGCTCGTGGGCGAGCTCGATCTCCTGCTCGAGCGCGGGCGGCGGCACGACGCGCGGGGGCGGGCTCCCCTGGCGCCGGGCCTCGAGCTGCTCGCGCTCGCGCGCGAGGACGAGCGCCGTCGCCTTGCGGAACGCCTCGAGCAGCCCCTCACCCGTGCGCGTGCTGACCGTCACGAGCCGGTCCTCGACGTGCGGGCGGAGCATGTCCTCGATCGCGCCGCCCTCGACGCCCCCCAGGTCCTTGCGCGAGAGGGCGACGACGAGCGCGGCCGTCTCGGGCGTGCGCCCCCGCTCGTCGAGCCACTCGCACAGCTCGAGGAAGGCCGCCCGGGCGGCCGGGAGCGCGGCGTCGCGGCCGTCCACGAAGAGCACGACCCCGTCGCACCCGGTCAGGATCATGCGGCGCACGAGCTCGGCGTAGGGCGCGCCCGGGAGCGCGTACACGTCGACCCAGAGCGGCAGGTCCCCCACGTGCCCGATGCAGAACTCGGCCAGGTCGTAGAGGAGGGTGCGGCCGCTGCGGTCGGCGAACTGGAGCAGGGGGCCGCGGTCGGCCGCGGGGAAGCTCCGGTGGAGGAATTCGAGGGCCGCGGTCTTGCCGCTCCCCTGCGGGCCCAGGAGGGCGAGCCGAACCCGGACCTCGCGTGCTTCGCCCATGTCGTGATGGAGCTTAGCCCCGTCCGGGTCCGCGGGGCAAACGCCGCGGGAGGTCGCGCCGCGCGGACGACGCGCCGTGCGTCCCCGCGCCGTCGGCTCCCCCGATCAGGGGGGCGGCGGGCCGTCGAGGCGCGCGCGGGCGCGGGCGAGCGCGGGGCCGAGCGCCTCGACCCAGCCGGGGACGCGCCGCTCGAGGTCGGCGAGCTTGTCGGACATGGCCCGCTCGAGGTCGACCTCGTAGCGGGTCGCGAGCTCGGCCGCCGAGACGAGGACGTCGGCGAGCTCGCCCGCGAGGGCCGGCCGGTCGAGGGGGCGCCCGTAGACCTCGTGGTCGAGGACGACCCGACACAGCTCGCCGGCCTCCTCGGCCAGCGCGAGCGCCGCGCCGAGCCGGGGGTGGGCCACGGGGGCCAGGAGGTCGGCCACCCTGCCCTGCAGGGCCCCCAGGGTCGGCGCGGGCCCGGGCAGGGGGGCGGGCGTAGACTCGAGCATGGCACCTCCGGACTCGCGGGGGCTCGGGGAGGTCCGTGGCGGCCGGCGAGGACGACAAGGTGCGCGCAGGGCGGTCCGGGCGTCAAGGGGCCGCACGGCCGGGGCCCGGCCGGGCGGGCGCGTGACGTCCGCGGGCGCCGCGTGACCGGTCCGCGCGACGACGGCGCCGAGGACCCCGCCGCCGTCTCGCCGGGGACCGCCGGGCCGGACGGGGCCGACCGGGCCGTGCTCGCGACCGCGGCGCTGCTCGTCGCGCTCGGGCTCCTCGCGCCGCTCGCCGCGGCGGCGAGCCCCACCCTGGCCGCGTCCCTCGCCTTCCAACAGGGCGCGCCGGAGGACCCCTGGGGGGCGCCGTGGGCCTTCGCGCCCGGGGTCGGCGACTACTCCGCAGGGCCCGACGGGCGCGACGACGGCGGCCGGGGAGACGACGTGCGCGTGCTGCCGGCGGGCGACCGCGCCCTCGTGTGGGCCCGCGCCGCCCGACCCGCCCTGTTCTCGGGCGGGGTGCTCCTCGCGGCGCTGTGGTTCCTCGGCCGCGCCTACCTCGCGCGCCTCCTCGCCCCGCGCGGGGACGACCTCGCGGCGGAGGTCCTGCAGGCCTGCGCGCTCGCGCTCCCGCTCGTGGGGCTGCTCGTCCTCGGGGGGCAGGTCGCCGCCTGGGTCGCCCCCGCCGCGGTCGACGGGCTCCTCGCCGCGCTGCGCGGCGCGCACGTGGTCACGCCCGAGGTCGCCGTGCTCCTCTCGCTGACCGGGCTGGCCGTGGCCGCGGTCCTCGCCGTCCGCCTGGGCCGGCCGCGCGGACGTCCGGGCGCCCCCTCAAGCGCGGGGGGGGCGCCGACCGATCAGGTGCTCGGGAGGGAGCACCATGGCCGCGGAGATCCTGAAGCTGCCGCAGCGCGCCGCCCGGCCTCGCCGCCGGACGGTTCATGAGCTGACCCCGCCGGTCGGGGTCCGCAGCGAGTCGGGGCGCCTGCTCCGGCTCGTCGTCGAGGTCGAGAAGGACGCCCCCGGGCTCGCGACGAGCTACGCGGTGCGCGTCGGTCCGGGCGAGATCGCGCGCGTGCGCCTCGAGCGGCTCGGCCCCGACCAGGCGTGGATCGACTGGGTCTACGTGCCCCCGGGTCGCCGCGACCTGGGCCTCGGCTCGCAGCTCATGCGGCACGTCCTGCGCGACGCCGACCGCGAGGGCGTCCGGCTCGGCCTCGAGGCGCGCGCCTGCGCCGAGGTCTCGCAGGAGGCGCTCGAGGCCTGGTACGGGCGGCTCGGCTTCCGGCACACCGGCCGGCGCGGCGACTTCGGCCCCGTCCTCGAGCGCGTCCCGGTCCGCGGCCAGCGCGCGGCCTGAGCCGCGCGCTGGCTGGGCTCGCCCGGCCGACCTCCGGTCGGGCGGCCCACCCCCCGCCGACCGGAAGGAGGCCCGGCACACCCCCGCCGGCCGCCGGTGGGGGCGGCCAGCCCCCGCCGGCCGGGGGGGGGGCGGGGCCG
>JANJTH010000357.1 GCA_024711205.1 Planctomycetota bacterium
CGCCTCGTGCCCGCGCAGGTCGAGCCCGCGCCCGCGGAGCGTCCAGACCCCCGCGAAGGGGTCGTCCTGCGCCGCGGCGGGGCCCGCGAGGAGCGCGGCCGCGAGCGCGAGCCACGGGCCGGCGCGGCGCGGCGCGGGCCCGGTCCGGGCGGCCCGGCTCACCGGCGGACGCCGTCGACGAACACGTCGCCGGTCGCGCCGTGGTGGTCGACGACGACGAGGTGGAAGGGCGCCGTGAGGACCGTCGTGACGATCGCGCCCGGGGCGGGCGCCGTGCGCTGGACCGCGAGGAGCACGTCGCGCCCGTCGCGCTCGAGCCGCTGGACCTCGACCGCGTAGCCGCCCGACGGCTTGCGCCCGAGGAACACGCCGACGACGAGCTGGCGCGTGAAGTCGACCTGCGGCGCCGTCACGGCGCCCGGGCCGGTGCCGGCGTGCTGCGCCCACAGGGCCTGCCAGGCGGCCGCGTCGCGCACGACGACCGTGCGCTCCTGCGCCTCGCCGCTGAACCCGCCGCGCTCGAGCGTGCGGAAGGTCGTGCGGGTCTGGGCGAGCGCGCGCAGCGCCTGCACGAGCGCGTCGACCGGGGCGGGCAGCGTCGCGCCGGCCTCGATCCGGATCGACACGTCGCCCTGGGCGTCGGCGAAGGCGAGCGTCGTCGTCGGCGCATCGAGGATCGGGAACGTGGGCTGGAACACGGTCGGCTGCGCGCGCAGGTCGGCCGCGGCGACGCGGCCCTCGAGGTCGGCGCGGACGCCCGTCTCGAGGCGCCCGCGGCCCTGCCGGAGCGCCGTCCCCGGCTGCGCCGCGACCATGTCGTGGCGGAGCCGCCAGGCGCCCGACGCGGGCAGGTCGTCGACGGCGAACGTCTCGTCGAGCCCGAGGAGCCCGCCCGCGGCCCGCAGGGAGACGGTCGCCGTGGCCCGCCACGACGTGGCCACGAGCCCGCGCGCGCCCCGGACGCTCGGCGTGTGCGTCGCGTCGAGCCGGCCGGTCACGCGCAGCGGGCGGTCGGCCGGGGCCGCCGCGACGGCCGCGGCGAGCGGCCCCGTGAGCTCCCAGCGGACGCCCTCGACGTCGACCACGGCGACCACGCCGGCCGCCTGCTGGGCCGGGCGGCGCGCGGTCACGGCGACGTCGTCGAGGGCGAACGTCACGACCCGCAGGGCGCCCGCGAGGGCGGTCGCGCCGGCGACGTTCGGCTCGGCGTCGCCCGACACGACGAGCGTCCGCCCCGGGCGGGCCCCGGCGGCCGCGAGCGCCGCGGGGTCGACGACCTCGTGGGCCTCGGTCGCGCCGTCGCCCAGGAACGCGAGCGTCTCGCCGCCCGCGTGCGTCGGCGCGAGCACGAGCGTGCCGTGGAGGTCGACGACCGGCGTCACGGCCGGGGCGGTCGTCACGTCGACGAACGAGAACGCCCCGCGGTCGCGGTTCACGGCCACGAAGTGGTAGGGCGCCGTCGCCGACCCGACCGGGGCGCCGGTCGGGCGGGTCGTCACGTAGGAGACCTCGTAGGTGTCCGACGCGACCTCGGCGACGCCGACGACCTCGACCCCGAAGCCGCCCGCGGGGCGCTCGCCGTGGAACAGGGCCACGACGCGCTCCTGCGCGAAGTCGACCGCCGGACGCGCCCGGGCCGGGCTCGTCCCGGTCATGTGCTCGGTCCAGAGGGCCTGCCAGCCCGCGTCGTCCTCGACGACGCGCTCCGTCCCGGCGGACGCGGGGACGGTCGCGAACCCGGTCCGCTCCCCGCGCTCGAGGCTGCGGAACGCGAGCGGCGCGCGGCTCGTCACGGCGGCGGCCGTGGAGGCGGCCGCCTTGCTCGACCCGGAGGACGACCCGCAGCCCGCCGCGAGCAGCGAGAGGCCCAGGACGACCCCGGTCCCTGCGACGATCCGACGCGACGCGATCCCGCGCATGCTTCCCTCCAGCGGTCCCCCAGCGCGTGCGGCGTGCCATGCGTAAGTTGTGGCGCGAAAGGGCTGAATGTGTCCCTTGCCGTTCGCGCGCCCGGCTGAAATGAAACGCTGCGCGGAGAGTGGGTCGGAAGTGACGCGATCTCCCGGCGCTGGTGCGAGCGGTCGACGCAACCCGAGCCGGCCCCGTCGGCGAAGTCGCCGCGGCGGCGCCGCCCTTGAGCCGCTGGCCCCCGTCGCGTACCGTCGCCGCCTTCGCGGCCCTGGCCCGCTCGCGGCGGGACCGCTGGAGGCGCGCCGCCGTGAAGCTCGAGTGCCCCGGGTCCGTGACCCTGACGAATCTCCGCGCGATCTACACGAACCTCGGGGTCGCCGAGCTCTACGAGGAGATCGTCCGCAACGACGAGGCGAAGATCGCCCACGAGGGCCCCGTGGTCGCCCGGACCGGCGAGTACACGGGCCGCTCGCCGCTCGACAAGTACATCGTCGCCGACGCGCGCACGCGCGACGCCGTGTGGTGGAAGGGCCCGCGCGAGCTCGCCCCCGCCCAGCTCGACCGGCTCATCGCGCGCCAGGAGGCCTACCTCCAGGGCAAGAACGTGTTCGTGCTCGACTGCTGGGCCGGCACGGACCCCGCCCACCGCGTCGCGCTCCGCGTCGTGACCGAGAAGGCGTGGCACAACCTGTTCGCGCGCAACATGTTCGTCCGCCTGACCCCCGAGGAGGAGCGCGGCTTCACGCCGCAGTACACGGTCCTCCACACCCCGGGCCTCCGCGCGATCCCCGAGGTCGACGGCACCCGGTCCGAGGTGTTCATCGCGCTCGACTTCGAGCGCGGCGTGATCTCGATCGGCGGCACGCACTACGCGGGCGAGGTGAAGAAGTCGATCTTCACGCTCCTCAACTACCACCTCCCGGCGCGCGGCGTCCTCTCGATGCACTGCTCCGCGAACGTCGGCCCGAAGGGCGACGTCGCGATCTTCTTCGGCCTCTCCGGGACGGGGAAGACGACGCTCTCGGCCGACCCGAACCGGTCGCTGATCGGCGACGACGAGCACGGCTGGAGCGACGAGGGGATCTTCAACTTCGAGGGCGGCTGCTACGCCAAGGCGATCCACCTCTCGCCCCAGGCCGAGCCCGAGATCTACGCGACGACGCGCCGGTTCGGGACCGTGCTCGAGAACGTCGCCTTCGACGGCTCGACGCGCCGGCTCAACCTCGACGACGCCACGTTCACGGAGAACACGCGCGCGAGCTACCCGATCGACTTCATCCCGAACATCGTGCCGGCCGGGCGCGCCGGGCACCCGAAGCACATCGTCATGCTCACGTGCGACGCGTTCGGCGTGCTCCCGCCGATCGCGCGCCTGACGCCCGCGCAGGCCATGTTCCACTTCATGTCCGGCTACACGGCGAAGGTCGCGGGCACGGAGCGCGGCGTCACCGAGCCGAAGGCCACGTTCTCGGCCTGCTTCGGGGCGCCGTTCATGGCCCGCCACCCGGCCGTCTACGCGAAGCTCCTCGGCGAGAAGATCGCCCGCCACGACGTCCAGTGCTGGCTCGTGAACACGGGCTGGAGCGGCGGGCCCTACGGCGTCGGCAAGCGCATGTCGATCGCCCACTCGCGCGCGCTCCTCGCGGCCGCGCTCGACGGCGCGCTCGACCGGATGCCCATGCGCAAGGACCCGATCTTCGGGTTCGAGGTCCCCACCGCGTGCCCCGGGGTCCCCGAGCAGGTCCTCGACCCGCGCCAGACCTGGGCCAGCCCCGCCGCCTACGACGACAAGGCGGCCGACCTCGCCCGCCGGTTCGTCGCAAACTTCGCGGAGTACGCGGGCGTCGCGAGCCCCGAGGTGGCCGCCGCGGGCCCGAAGGTCCCGGGCTGACCCGGGGGCCTGGGGCGCGCGGGGGGCCGCCGGCGGCGGCCCTCGCCGC
>JANJTH010000381.1 GCA_024711205.1 Planctomycetota bacterium
GCTCGAACCGGCGCTGCACGAGGCCCTCGTCGAGCACGCGCGGGCCTCGGGGCAGAGCGTGGAGGCGGCGCTCCACGAGGCGGTGACGCAGCTCCTCGCGACGAGCAAGGTCCGGCCCTCCTTCCGGGCGGCGTCGGAGGCCGTCCTCGAGGAGAACGCGGACCTGCTCGCTCGCCTGGCCAGGTGAGTGACGGGGTCGTCTTCCCCTCGTTCGACGAGGCTTGCTGGCTCCACGCACCCCTGATCGACACCCCAGTCCGCGGCGGCCGCCTTCCCTGGGCCTGCCCCCCCTGGCGGGCCCCGCCGGCACGGTCTTTCAGGCTGGGATACCCTTCGGCCGATACACGTCAGGTGCCCCATGCGATTCAGAGGTCGACTCCTCGGTGCCGCGGCCGCGCTCCTCGTTGGGGTGCCTCTTCAGGCGCATGCGAACGAGGTGTGTGCACGCGCGCTGCAGGCCATCGAAGAGGCAAGGACGAGCGACGTCTCACCTGAGCGCGTGGAAGCGCTCTGCGCCGAGCTGCGCGAGCAATCCGCGCGGCTGACGGGCGACGAACTCGACGAACTCCTCAGGCAGGTGACGACGACTCCTGGCGCCTCCCGACGTGCTCAGCTCGTACTGGCCCAGATCGACTCGCTGCCGCGCGGCTGGCAGACGAGGGTCTCGAGCTCGGAGGCGCTCGTGGGCAAGGTCTATGCCCGGCTCCGCGAGGGGCGCTCGGAGCTCCTGTCCCGAGCTCCAGGTGACTCACCAGGGGCCACGGGAGAGGTTCGCGTCCACGATCGTCTCGAGGCCCAGGCCGAGCTGCTCGCCGGCCAGATCGGCCGTTGCCTGGAGCTCGATCCGTCGACGCTCGAGCAGGCGAACCAGGACTTCGTGGCCGACTATCGGGCGACATGCCTGCCGCGGCTGCGAACGCCGTCCGTTCTCCTATCCCAGGCCAGGCTCCTGGAAGCGCGCCTCGAGCCCGACCGGCCACCTTGCCTCGTGATCGTGAGCGATCGCATCTGGGAGACCCACTGGCTGCACGAGTTCAACTTCGTCGCGGTCGCGAGGAGGTCGGCGGTCGACGGGCTCACCCTCGTAGGGCCTTGGCGCTTGCCCGAAGGCGCTCGAGTCCGTCAGGTCGACGTACTCGATCTCGACGGAGACGGGTGCGACGAGGTCTGCGTCTGGGTCGACGTCCTGGGCGCGCGGTCGCCTTCGCGCCAGTTCGGGGTCGTGCACGCCCAAGGGGTCACCTGGCTGGAGCGGGCCGGAGACGCCCCCGGACCTCGGCTCCTCGCGCTTGACGACGGGGTGACTGTCGTCACCGAGGAGCGCGACTGGAGCGGCGCTGGCGGGGCCGCTCGAGAGCTCCAAGGTGTGCTCGCCCGAACTCACGTCCTCCACCGCTGGCGCGATGGTCAGTTCGTCGCGTCGCAGCGGGTTTGGTTGCCGGTTCGCTCCGCGCCGGGTCAGGAGAGAGAGTGACCATCATCGCGGACGGGATCGACCTGACGGCGGACGACGGAGAGCGTTACCGGAGGCTCAGGCGGATCGCAGAGAACGTCTTGGCCGACACGGATCCTCGCCTCGACGCTCGAGCCCGGAGCTGGATCGTCTGGTCATTCCTCTATATGTGCTGGTACGAGGGCGACCGTGCGACCACGAGGACCCAGCGTGGAGGTGGTCCCGGCCGGGGACTGATGCAGTTCGAGCCACAGACTCTCTGGGACCTGATCGACAAGTTCGTGTTCGGACCGACGGAGGGCCTGATTCGGAACCTGGCCCTGGCCGCAGGCGTCACCGAGGAGGAGATGCGCAAGGTCCTCCTTGCCTTTCGTGCGTCTGCGGATGCGCGGGATCGCAACGCGTGGCCGAAGGGAGCAGAGGACCCTGCTGCGCGACTCGAGCAGTGGCTGCTCTCGCTCGACAGCTTTGGGATCAAGCTGATGCGCTACCACTTCCGCCGATTTCGAGACCACCGGTTCCCGCCCGCTCGCCAGGAGGACGTCGGGAACGATCCACAAGACGATCGCTTCAAGACCGAGCACGCGGAGCAGTGGGCCGCGTGGTGGAAGCGACAGTTCCGAGGCGGCCCGGGCGAGTCGCCGGAGGAAGAGCGCCGGCGGAAGGTCCGCGACTTTGCGGATCGGGCGCGGGCTCTTGACGCGATCTCTCGGCAGGGGACCGGCGCCCCGAGGGGGCAGTGCCTAGTCCCCGCGCTCGGGGGTCTCGCGTCGATCGCACTCGTGGTCGCCTTGGCCAAGGTCCTCGGTGCCTCCGGGTGAACCTGGGGCGATCGATCCCAAGCCGCTCGACGACACACTTGCCACGCGGCTTCACGACACGGTTCGACGCGACGAGCAGGGTGCGGACCTCGTCTCGGGCAGCGTCCGGAGCCAGCCTCGAGCAGCACGCCGGCCTGCTGGCTCACCAGGCTGGGTGAGCGACGCGGGCGAGACGGCGGCCAGGGAGCACCGGAGGCGACGCCAGGGCAGGCCGCGGGCTACTTCTTGGCGATCGAAGGGGAGAGGATTCGGCCGACTGGGGCGAGTCACTACCCTGGGTCGGGTCTCCCGCCCGCCCAACGACGCGCGCGGGTCTCCCGGCGGGCCCCCCGCCCAACGACGCGCGCCGGAGGTTCTCGCCCACGACGGCGGGGCGGTGGTCGAACAGGCGCAGGAGCGCCGTGCCCGGCCCCGGCGGGAGGGCGCGCACGTCGACGAACGAGAGGCCGGGCCGCTTCGTTCCCGGGCGCATGGGGCTGCGCGACGCACGGCCACGACGAGCGCGGGGCACACATGGTGGGGCCGGGGGCGAAGTGCCCCCCTCGACGAGCGAGCCAGACGACGCGCGGAGCTCGGGCTGCCGACCGGTTCGGGCAACCGGAGGCATGCCTCACCCGAGGGTCGGCTCCTCCCCGCTCTCCGTGGGTCTACCCATGGGCACGTGGTCCTCCAGCCCTGGGTCGGGTCTCCCCTCCCCAAGGCGGGGAATCCGGGCGCCAACGGCACGCGGCCCCAGACGGCGCCACGGGGCCGTCCGTCGCGGCCTGAGGTGGGCCGGGGGGCGTCGACGGCATGCAGCCCCAGGAGAGGCCGCACTGCGCTCACCCCCTCGACGGCATGTATCATTTGTGATACGCTCCTCCTGTGGCACAGCCGAAGAAGCGAGTGGAAGCCCGGTTCTTCCGACAGGGAAAGGACGAGCCCGTTCGTCGTTGGCTCAAAGAGGATCTGACCGCTGCAGATCGGAAGAAGATCGGCTCCGACATCATGACCGTGGAACTGTTGTGGCCAGTGGGCATGCCGTTGGTTCGACCCCTCAGGGCGGGCCTTCATGAGGTTCGAACGAGCCTCGCGGACGGAGAAGCTCGGGTTTTCTTCGGCGTCGAGGGTGGCTTCATGGTCCTCTTGCACGGGACCCTCAAGAAGCCAAAGAAGGCCCTCGAAGCCGAGATGACGCTCGCACGCGAGCGGCTCAAGGCGTTCAGGGCCGAGCAGCAGGTCCAGGCCAAGGGAAAGAAGAAGGATGCGCCATGAACAAGCACCTCGGCAGCACGCTCGACGACCTCCTCCAGGAGGAAGGTGTCCTCGCGGAGGTGACCCTCATGGCGAAGAAGCGCGCATTGGCGCTCCAGTTGGAGAAGGCGCTCAAGTCGCGGCGGCTCAAGAAGTCGGAGCTCGCGGACAGGCTCGGCACGAGTCGGGCCCAGGTGGACAGAGTCCTCGACCCTTCGAACGGGGCAGTCACGCTGAAGACGCTCGTCCGCGTGGGCGCCGAATTGGGCCTCGAGCTCGAGGTCAGCTTCGTGCAGAGGAGGACTCGCCGCCACCGCCCTGCTCGTGCACCAACTGCAGGGAGCTGAGGAGGCCGGCGATCCGCGGGGCTCCCGTGCCACCGGACTCGGACTGGGCATGCCAGGAGTGGGGAGAGTCGAGCCCGAGTGTCCCGGCCCGGGCGCGCGTGACCCTGCCTGCGTCACGGCCTCTCCTGCCGGCCGGGCGTGAGCCAGTTCCGGCGCACCCAGCCCAGCCGCGCCTCCGCGACGACGCGTAGCACGGCTTGGCGCGGCGCGGCGTGCCCTCGCTGCGCGTCGCGAGCGGGACCGCATACTTGCGCGCATGCGAGGCGGCAGAACGACGGCGAACGGGCGATCTGGAGCCGTCCAGCAAGGATCGGGCCGCCCGGGGCGTGGAATCACCCTGGGTCGGGTCTTCCCCTCCGCCGGTCATTCGCCCGCGGGCCTCGCAGGCGCGGTCAGGCGGACGAACTCCCGCTCGAGGTCCTTGCCGCGGTGGTAGCCGCGCGAGGTGATCAGCGCGCACGCGCCGCGCGCGAGGTCGAGATCGGCCGCGGAAGCCACGCGCAGGAGCGCCTGGAGGTCGACGAGGTCCTGTGGACGGCGCTCGTCGTGCGCGAGCAGCTTCAGCGCGACCAGGTGTCCGACGGACGCCACGGGGACCTCGAGCCCCGGGATCACCTCGACGCGGGTCGCGGCAGCGGAGACCTCGGGCTCGATCCCGCTCGAGGCGAACAGGAGGTCCGTGACCGTCCCCTCGTCGCTCGTGGCCTCCGATCCTGGCGAGGCGAGGCGCACCCCCGCGAGGCGGCCCTCGACGCGCGACTCGAGCGTCTAGACCGTTCGATACCGCCGCGAGAGGAAGGTCCGGACCGCGTCCTCTGCGTCACGGTCGTCGCGCACGGACACGGCGAGGTCCACGTCCCGGGTGAAGCGCGGCTCCGCTCGGGCGGAGACGGCCAGACCGCCGACCAGCGCCCATGGCCGGCCCAGCGCCGCGGCCACGGCGAGCACGGCGCGGACCTGCCCTTCGAAGCCGGGACCGTTCACGTCGGCTCGAACGTTCGCCGCGACCGCTCGAACCCTGGCGCCTCGTGAAAGGGCGCCTCGACGAGCCAGCGCCGCAGCCGCTCCGCCACGAGCTCGGGCCCTTCGTTGGGGTGCTCGCGTGCGAGCGCCGCGCGCTTCATGCGGAGCCCGAACTGCTGCATCTCCAGGGCGACCCGGAGGCGGTCTGCCATGGCCCGTTCTCGGCCCTCGGCCACGTCGCGCGGCTGCTGCAGGTCCATGCCCTCATGCTACCTCGCCCACTCCTGGCGCTGACCCTCGAGCCCTGGAGCTGCGCCCGCGGCCATGGTCGACCGTTGCCGCTCGCGGGAAGGCGCCCTGCGGAGGTCTGGCCGGGGGGGCGAGTCTCCTCCTGGCCGTGGGGCAGAGCCCAGGCTGGCACGACCGTGGGTCGAGTCTTCCTCCCCTGGCAGTCCCCACGCGGATCGTGACCCGCGAACCCTGGGCGCCGCCGCGGCAGAACGAAGGCCCGTGGGCGTCCCCGCCCCGGAGGCGCCGCCATGAACCACGGGGGGCGGCGAGCATGACCCACGAGGAACTCCTCGAGCGGATCTCGATCGATCCGGGCGTACACGGCGGAAAGCCCTGCATTCGCGGCCACCGGATCTGGGTCTCCCTGATCCTCGACTTCCTCGCGAGCGGCCTCAGCGCCGAGGAGATCGTGCAGGAGTATCCGCAGCTCACGAAGGAGGACGTCCGGGCTTGCGTTGCCTACGCCTCGTGACCGGAGTCGACGGGCAAGCCTTGCCCGCGAGCGCGCGACGGAACGGGCGGCGTCGGCACGGGCGGGCGTCAAGTCCTGCCGCGGCGGCGGGGCCGGCGCGGACCGCCGTGTGCCAGCCGCAGGTGCGTGAGCCTGCCCCGTCGCCTCCTGCCCGGCCGGACCTACTCCACGACGCGCCGGACGGCGCGGCGGGCCTTCTTCCTCCGGCCAAACGCCGAGACGAACGCGATCGTGCGCTACGCGCTGGGGGTCGCGCTCGAGCGCAACCCCCGGATCGCGCTCTACGCGCTCCTGGTCCACGTGAATCACGTCCACGCTGTGATCGGTGACCGCGGGGACGGGTCCGAGCCGTCGCAGCTCCCGGCGTTCAAGCACTGCTTCCACATGCTCGTGGCCCGGGCGCTCAACGCGCGCTTCGGCCGCGGCGAGAACCTCTGGCGCACCGGGAGCTACGGGTCCGTCGAGATCTACGGGCGCGAGGCCCTCGAGGCCCAGCTCCTCTACTGCTGGACGAACCCGACCCTCGACGGGCAGGTCGCGCACCCGGACCAGTGGACCGGGCCCAGGTTCCTGCCCGAGGACTTCGGCCGCAC
>JANJTH010000388.1 GCA_024711205.1 Planctomycetota bacterium
GTGCGGCCGAAGTCCTCGGGCAGGAACCTGGGCCCGGTCCACTGGTCCGGGTGCGCGACCTGCCCGTCGAGGGTCGGGTTCGTCCAGCAGTAGAGGAGCTGGGCCTCGAGGGCCTCGCGCCCGTAGATCTCGACGGACCCGAAGCTCCCGGTGCGCCAGAGGTTCTCGCCGCGGCCGAAGCGCGCGTTGAGCGCCCGCGCCACGAGCATGTGGAAGCAGTGCTTGAAGGCCGGGAGCTGCGAAGGCTCGGACCCGTCCCCGCGGTCACCGATCACAGCGTGGACGTGATTCACGTGAACCAGGAGCGCATAGAGCGCGATCCGGGGGTTGCGCTCGAGCGCGACCCCCAGCGCGTAGCGCACGATCGCGTTCGTCTCGGCGTTCGGCCGGAGGAAAAAGGCCCGCCGCGCCGTCCGGCGCGTCGTCGAGTAGGTCCGGCCGGGCAGGAGGCGACGGGGCAGGCTCACGCCCCTTCGGCTGGCACATGGCGGTCCGCGCCGGCCCCGCCGCCGCGGCAGGACTTGACGCCCGCCCGTGCCGACGCCGCCCGTTCCGTCGCGCGCTCGCGGGCAAGGATTGCCCGTCGCCTCCGGTCACGAGGCGTAGGCGACGCAAGCCCGGACGTCCTCCTTCGTGAGCTGCGGATACTCCTGCACGATCTCCTCGGCACTGAGGCCGCTCGCGAGGAAGTCGAGGATCAGGGAGACCCAGATCCGGTGGCCGCGAACGCAGGGCCTTCCGCCGCATACGCCCGGATCGATCGAGATCCGCTCGAGGAGTTCCTCTTGGGTCATGCTCGCCTCCCCCCGTGAATCATGGCGGCGGCTCCGGGGCGGGGACGCCCACGGACCTTCGTTCTGCCGCGGCGGCGCCCATGGTTCGCGGGTCGCGATCCGCGTGGGGTCCCCCAGGGGAGGGAGACCCGACCCAGGGCGGTCGTGGCTCACCTGAGGCGGGCGAGCAGGTCCGCGTTCTCCTCGAGGCGATCCACGCGGTCCGGTCCGGCATCCGTGTCCTCGAGGACGTTGGCGAGGATCCGCATGAGCTGTTGGACGCGATCCGCCGGCCCTGCGCCGAGGTCGATCGACGCCTTGACCACGGTCACGAGTCCGGTCCTCCCCGACGGTCCGGCGAAGCCGGTGCGAAGCCTGAAGCCGACCACGTGTAGCCTCGCGCACGGCCGTCCTGGACCACGCGCGCCCGAGCGCTCGTCCTGGCTCCAGAAGCGAGGATCGCCGGGGGGGCCTCGCTCGCGAGCACATGCGAGGACCAGGCAGCACCACACGTGCCGAAGACCCGAAGCCGCCATGTGGGAGAAGAGCCCAACCCTCGCTCCACGACCACGACCTCCTCTCGACCGTCCCCGTCCAGGTCATGAGCGCCGAACGAGTCGACGAGGCCGGACAGTCGCACGAGCAGGGCCGCGCGCGGCCGCCGGTCGACATGGTCTCGGGTCGCGACCGCGACGAAGCGCAGCTCATGGAAGTAGAAGGTGTCTCGCCACGTGCCGACGATCGCCGTCGCCGCGGAAAGGCACGATCGCCCTCCGCTCGGCTCGAGGTCGAACACCTCGTCCGCGTGGAGGGCGAGCCAGGGCGCCTCGAGTCGGGGAAGCAGCACACGTCGAGCGTACTCGGCGAACTCGACGTCGGCGCCTACCAGCGACCGCTCGTCGAAGGCGAGGAGTCCCCTCAATGCAGGCGCCAGCTCGCGCACGGTCCGCTCTGCCGGTAGATCCAGGGGAACGAGCGCGCTCGAGGGATCGCTCGGATCCGGGACGGGTCTCAGCTCGATCGGCCTCTCGGCCTGCAGGGGGGCCGGCGTGGGGTCGTCATGAGACCGACGGGCACCCAGTCTGGACGCGGCCGAGAGGCCGACGACCCCCGCGACCAGCGCAACGACGCAGCCCTCGATTCGACCGTGCAGCCGGCGGTCCATGAGGCCTCATCGACCGAAGCTCCTGCGTGGCTGAAGGGCCATGGGACAGGGGGAGACCAGCCGCCATGGAGGCGCGTCGGCCCGTCACCGCCAGGGGAGGGAGACCCGGCGAACGCGTTGGGGTGGGGAGCCCGCCAGGGGGAGACCCGACATGGAGGCGCGTCGGCCCACCACCGCCAGGGGAGGGAGACCCGGCGAACGCGTTGGGGTGGGGAGCCCACCAGGGGGAGACCCGGAGGGAGACCCGGCGAACGCGTTGGGGTGGGGAGCCCGCCAGGGGGAGACCCGACCCTGGGTAGGGCCTCGCCCCAGTCGGCCGAATCTTTGCCGGACGGCTCCAGATCGCCCGTCTGCCGTCGGTTTGCGCGTTCCCCGGGTCCCGCGGCGTACGCGCCGCCGGCCCCGGTGCCTCGTCCCCTGCTGCGGCGGCGCGGCGCCGAGGCGCGTGGTGCCGGGTCGTGGGGTGTCCGAGGCCCCCGACCGACCTCAGGCCGCGGAGGGCGGGCCGTCCGCCCGGCCGCCCGCGGGCCGCTTCGACGGCGCCCCGCCCCGGCCGCTCGTGGCCGACGCGCCCGCTGGGAGGTCGCCGGCGACCTCCGCCGGGTCGTCGCCGCCGCCCTCCGCGCGTGCTGCACGCTCGAACACGTACGCCGGTCGGCGGCCGCCGAAGAAGGCGCCCGCGGGCTTCTCGACCGTGATCGTGCGGCCGAAGTCCTCGGGCAGGAACCTGGGCCCGGTCCACTGGTCCGGGTGCGCGACCTGCCCGTCGAGGGTCGGGTTCGT
>JANJTH010000402.1 GCA_024711205.1 Planctomycetota bacterium
CCGGGTCGCGCTCGAGGGCCAGGGCGCGCTCCGCGACGCCGTCGCCGCCCTCCTGGCGCGCGACACCCCGGGCGCGGTCCCGGGCGTCGCGGCGAGCGCGGTCGCGGACGGGGCCCTCGCCGCCGGCGGGGGAGCCGGCCCGGCGGACGCGTCCGTCGTGCGCGTCCTGTGCGACGACCGCCTCGACTACGCCGCGGCGCTCGCGTTCGGGGCGCGCGCCCGCGCCGACGGTGTGCCCGCGCTGTGGGCCACGACGGGCCCGCGCGCGCGCGGCTTCGTGGGACCCGTCGTCCTGCCCGACGCCGGCCCGTGCCTCGCCTGCCTCCTCGGCCACTTCCGCCGCCTCTCGCCCGCGCCCGACGTCATGGACGCGCTGCTCGCCCACGCGCGCGCGGGCGGGGCGATCGTCCCGAGCGCGTTCCCGCCCGCCTGCGCCGCCGCGCTCGCGGCGCTCGTCCTCGACAAGGTCGCGCTCCTCGCGGACCCCGCGCGCTCGGCCGCGCCAGCCTTCCGCCTCCACGTCCTCGAGGTGGCCGACCTCGAGGTGTCCGCCCACCGCGTCCTGCGCGACCCCGAGTGCCCCGCCTGCGGGGAGGTCGCGTGACCGCCGTGCGCGGGGAGGGCGCGTGACCGCGCCCTGCGGGGCGGCGTCCGCGCGCGGGGCCGGCGCGCGTGACGACGACCGCTGGCTCGAGAGCCGCTACGGCGGGCTGTTCACCGAGTCGGGCCCCCTCCCGCTCGACCCGGGCGCCCCCGACCTGGCGCTCCACGCGGGCGCCCTCGCCCCCTGGGGCCCCCGCGCGGTCGAGGTCGGCGTGGGCGGCGCGGGGACGACCGCCGCCGCCGCGCGGGGCGCCTGCCTCGGCGAGGCGGTCGAGCGCGCGCAGAGCCATCCGCTCCCCTGCGACGCGTGGGTCGAGGCCAGCGCCGCGCGCTGGCCGCTCGACGAGCCGTTCGTCGCGCCCGACCGCTGGGTCCTGTTCCTCCCCGCGCAGCACGCGCAGCCGGGCTTCCCGTTCGCGCCGTTCACGCGCGACACGGTCTGCCGCTGGGTGGCCTTCCGCGAGGCCGGGACCGGCGCGCCGCGCTGGGTCCCCGAGGAGTTCGCGTTCCTGTTCGGGCGCGCGGGCGCCGACCACCGGCTCGGCCCCTCGATCTCGACCGGCCTCTCGTGCGGGCGCGAGGGCGACCCCGTGCTCCTGCGCGGCCTGCAGGAGGTGATCGAGCGCGACGCCGCGGTCGGCGCGTGGTGGGGCAGCTACCCGCTCGAGGCGTGGCCGCTCGCGCGCGTCCGCCCGGCGATCGACCCGGCGCTCCTCGCGGCCGCGCTCCGCCCGGGCCTGCGCTTCCGCTTCTACCGGGTGGCCTCGCCCTTCTCCGACCACGTGACGATCGTGACCGCCGAGGGCGAGGGGCGCGGCGGCTACGCCTTCAGCGCGGGCGCCGCCTGCCGCGAGACCCGCGGGGCGAGCCTCGGGAAGGCGCTCCTCGAGGCCGTGCAGGGCCAGCACTACGCGCGCTGGCTGCTCGAGCGGGCGCGCGCCGCGGGCGGGCCGCCCGCCGGGCCGCCCGGGACGTTCGCCGAGCACGCCGTCCACTTCAGCCTCCACCCCGAGCGCCTCGCCCGCACGCCGCTCCACGCGGCCTGCGCCCCGCCGGCCGACGCCGACGCGCGCACGCACGCGGTCGAGGACCTGGCCGCCCTGCGCGCGCGGCTCGGCCCCGAGCGCCCCGTGCTGTTCCGGCTCGCGACGCCGCCCGGGATCGCCGCGGAGGCGCCCACGTGGCGCGTCCTCAAGGTGCTCGTGCCCGGGCTCCAGCCGCTCCACGGCAACCACCTCCTCCCGCACCTCGGCGGGCCGCTGTGGGCGCCGCGCGGCCTCGCCGACCACGCGGCCCTCGAGCCGCACCCGTTCCCGTGACCGGCGACGCGAGCCTCGGCGCGGGCGCCGGCCCGGACGACCCGGGCGCCCGCGCGCGCGACCTGGCCGGGCCGTGGCGCGCCGCCTTCGCCGCGACCGAGCTCGACCGCGCCGGCTACGCCGAGTTCCGCGACCGGATCGTCCAGGCCGAGGCCGCGGGCGTCGCGCACCGCGCCCGCCGCTACCCGGGCTACCCGACCGTCCCGCTCCCGCGCGCGGGGCCGCGCCTGTGGCCGCCGCTCGACCGCGTGCTCGCCGCGCGCCGGTCCCACCGCGCGCTCGACGAGGCGCTCCCGCCTGCGGACGCGCTCGGGCGCCTGCTCGTGCTCGCGCACGGGGTCACCGCGAGCGACGACCGCGGCCCGGTCCCGAGCTCGGGCGGGCTCCAGGCGCTCGAGCTCTACGTCGTCGCGCTCGGGCCCGGCTGGCTGCCCGCCGGCGCCTACCACTACGACCGCCCCGCCCACGCGCTGGCCCGCCTCGACGAGCCCCAGGAGGTGGGGGATCCGGCCGCGTGGCGCGAGGCCTGGCGCGCCCGCGTCGTCTCCATGGACCAGTTCGAGGGCGGGGCGCTCCTGTGGGTGCTCGTGGGCGACGGCGCGCGCGTCGCCGCGAAGTACGGCCCCCGCGCGGTCCGCCTGCTCACGCTCGAGGCCGGCCACCTCATGCAGGACCTGTGCCTCGCCTCGACGAGCCTGGGGCTCGCGACCCTGCCCCTCGGCGGGTTCTTCGAGCGCGACGTGGCCCGCGCCCTCCAGCTCCCGCGCGGCGACCTCGTGCTCTACGCGGGCGCCTGCGGGCGGCCGCGCGGGTAGGCGCGCGGGCCACGGCGCGCGGGCTCCAGCGACCGGCCCACGCGCCGGGGCCGGCGAGGCCCGCGCGGCGTCAGGGGAACGTCACCGGCAGGAGGAGCGCGTGCTGCGCGAACAGCGCGCGCGGCCCGTTCCAGGTGAAGAGCTGCGCGAAGAACAGCACGAACGCGTAGGCGGCCGCCGCCGAGAGGACGAGCGCCGAGCCGAGGACCCGGAGCGTCCAGTGGGCGCGCCCCTCGCGCGCCCCGCGCAGGCGCGCCCAGCCGGCCAGGGCGCGCCCGGGGACCGCCGCGACGAGCATGGGGATCGCCGGCAGCCAGCGCGCGTCGCGCGGGAGCGGCTCGACCTCGAGCAGGTAGAGCGGGAGCGCGAGCCCCAGGGCCACCGCCGTGGCGACCGCGAAGGCCAGCGGCGCGCGGCGCCGCAGCGCGCGGAGGGCGCGCAGGTCGAACGCGTCGCGGAACCGCCCGGTCGCGGCGAGCTGGGCCTGCGCGACGACGACCCACGGGAGCGTGAGCACGAGCAGCGGGACCCCGAGGACGATCAGCTCGGGCCGGCGCTCGACGCCGGCCGTGAGCGCGGCGGCGGGCAGGAGCCACAGGAACCCGGCCACGAGCCCGCGCGCGCCGAGCCCGACGTAGTGCCCGGGCGCGAGGGCGGTCCAGGCGGCCCGGAGCTGCCCCGGCAGGGCGCGGGGCCCGCCGCGCAGCGCCCAGGCCGCGGCGCTCAGGACGGCCCACGGGCAGGCGAAGTCGCGCAGGCGCGCCCCGCGCGCGAGGGCGCCCAGGCCGTGCGCGAGGGTCGCCCACCCGACGAGCGCGGCGGCGAGGTCGAGCCGACGCGCGAGGTCCGAGCCCGCGTCGAGCAGCGCGGCGTCCCGGGCCGCGTGCTCGACGACGAGCCAGGGGAGCGCCGTGACCGCCACCGCCACGAGCGCGGCCCCGACGCGGCCCGCCGCGTGGAGCCCTGGGAAGGCGCTGCGCCAGGCGTCCCCGCGACCGAGGCGCCCCTCGACCTCGAGCAGCCAGCCCAGCGTCGCGAGCTGGAGCACGGGCACGACCGAGACGAGCGCCAGGCCGAAGGCCACGCCGAGCGCGCCCGTGAACGCGACCCAGAGCCCGCGGAGCGCCGCGCGCAGGCGGGCCGCGGGCGCGGCGGGCGCCGTCGTCGGCGTGGCCCCGGCCTCGCGGCCGCCGGCCCCGGGATGGCGCACCCCGGGGTGGCG
>JANJTH010000441.1 GCA_024711205.1 Planctomycetota bacterium
GAGCCGGGCGGGGCCGCCGACCTGGGCCCGCGCGCGCGCCGCCGCGTCACGAACGCCTGGGGCGGCCAGTCCCGGGCCACCACGCAGGCGCTCGAGCGCCTGCACCGCCGCGGGCACCTCCGCGTCGCCCGGCGCGAGGCCGGCCAGCGCGTCTACGCGCCGGCGGCGGCCCCGCCGCCCCCAAGCCCCCCGGCCGAGCGCCTGCGCGCGCTCGCGCTCCTCGTGGCCGACGTCCTCGCGCCCGTCCCCGAGCGCACGCTCCGCTCGATCACGTCCTACCTGCGCCGCAGCGTCCCCGGCGCCCCGCCCCACGTGGGCACACTCGCCGCGCTCGTCCGCGAGGGCGCGCTCGTCCGCGCCGTCGTCGACGGCGAGGCCTACGTCTGGCCGGCCGCGGGCGGGGCCGAGGGGGGCGAGGACGCAGGCCCCGGCGTCGCGCGGTCCGCCGGGCCGGCCGACGGCGTGCGCCTGCTCGCCCCGTTCGACCCGCTCGTGTGGTGCCGCGACCGCTTCGAGCACCTGTGGGGCTGGGCCTACCGGTTCGAGGCCTACACGCCCGTGAAGAAGCGCGTGCGCGGCTACTACGCGCTCCCGCTCCTCTGGCGCGACCGCGTGATCGGCTGGGCCAACGCGACGACGGAGGCCGGGAGCCTGCGCGTCGAGCCGGGGTTCGTCGGCGCGAGGCCGCGCGAGCGGGCGTTCCGCGCGGCCTGGGACGAAGAGGTCGCGCGGCTGGAGGCGTTCCTCCGGCCGCGGGCGGCGGAGTGAACCGGGGAGGAGGTGGAGGAGGAGGAAGAGGGAGGAGGAAGAGGGAGGAGGAAGAGGGAGGAGGAAGAGGGAGGAGGAAGAGGGAGGAGGAAGAGGGAGGAGGAAGAGGGAGGAGGAAGAGGAAGAAGGAGGGCAAGGGCAAGGGCAAGGGAAGAGACCGGAGGCGGTCGCACGACCGCGGGAACGGGAACGGAAACGGGAACGGGAACGGGAACGGGAACGGGAAGAGACAAGTCGGGAGTGGGAAAAAGCAAGCCGGGAGCGGGGTGACCCGCTCCCGGCTCGTTGGCTGGCCTGGGGCAGCGGCCTCAATGCCCGCCGACCCCAGACCCCATCCCCATCGGAAATGGGGGGGAAACCCGCAGGGTTTCCCCCCCATTTCCGTCCGCTACGAGCAGCCCATGGACAGGCCGCAGTTCAGGCAGCGGTAGCAGCTCCCGTTGCGGACCGTGATGTGCCCGCACTCGCCGCAGAACGGCGCGTCGCCCATGAGGTCCTTCGCCTGCTCGCTGAGGCCCGACAGCCGGCTCACGCCCTGCTTGTGGCGCGAGGTCGCGGGCGGCGACTGCGCCGGCGCCGCGGGCGCCGGGGCCTTGGCGACCGGGGTCGCCGGCGTCGGCTCGACCGGCTCCGCGGCGACCGCCTCGGCGGCCCCGCCGTCGAGCGCGGCCTCGTCGAGGTCGGCGTCGGCCGGCTTCACGTGCACGAAGTCGGTCCGGCCCAGGTACTCCATGCCGAGCACCCGGAACACGTAGTCGACGACCGAGGTCGCGAACTTGATGTTCGGGTGGTCCTGCACGCGGCCCTGCGGCTCGAAGCGCGTGAACGTGAACGCGTTCACGAACTCCTCGAGCGGGACCCCGTGCTGGAGCCCGAGCGAGACCGAGATCGCGAAGCAGTTCATGAGCGAGCGGAGCGCCGCCCCCTCCTTGTGCATGTCGATGAACAGCTCGCCGAGCTTGCCGTCCTCGTACTCACCCGTCCGCAGGTAGACCTTCTGCCCGCCGATCCGGGCCTCCTGCGTGAACCCGCGCCGCTTCTTCGGCAGGCGCTGGCGGAGCAGGCGCGGCGGCTGCGCGGGCGTCGCCGCGACGACCGGCGCGAGCGAGGCCGCCGCGGGCTTGGCGCCCTCGGCCTGCTCGTCGGCCTTCTCGCCGTTCTCCTTCGACGACGTGTGGAGGACCTGCGAGGCCTTGCTGCCGTCGCGGTAGATCGCGACCGCCTTGAGCCCGAGCCGCCACGACTCGACGTAGATCCGCTCGATCTCCTCGACCGTGGACTCCGCGGGGAGGTTCACGGTCTTGCTGATCGCGCCCGAGAGGAACGGCTGCGCCGCGCCCATCATGCGCACGTGCCCGAGCGGCTCGATCAGCCGCTTGCCGTTCGGCCCGCAGCGGTTCGCGCAGTCGAACACGGGCAGGTGCTCGGGCTTCAGGTGCGGCGCGCCCTCGATCCCGAGCCGGCCGGTCATGACCTCGCTCGCCGCGGCGACCTCTGCCGGGGTGAAGCCGAGCGCCGCGAGCAGGTCGAAGCTCGGGTCGGCGAGCCGGTCGGCGTGGCCGAGCCGCTTGTAGACCGCGTCGCCGAGCACGTGGCGCGAGAAGGCGTGCCGGAGCTCGAACGCGCCCGGGAGCGCCTTCTCGGCCCGGTCGACCTCGTCGGCCGTCAGCCCGCGCTCGAGGAGCGCCGCCCGGTTCACGAAGGGCGCCCCGTCGAGGCTGAGCGTCCCGCGCATGTAGGCGACGATCTCGCGGATCTGCGCCGGCGTGTAGCCCAGGTTCTCGAGGCCCTTCGAGACCGAGCCGTTCACGATCTTGAAGCTGCCGCCCCCGGCGAGCTTCTTGAACTTCACGAGCGCGAAGTCGGGCTCGATCCCGGTCGTGTCGCAGTCCATGAGCAGGCCGATCGTGCCGGTCGGCGCGAGCACCGTCGCCTGCGCGTTGCGGTAGCCGTGGCGCGTGCCGCGGGCGACCGCCCGGTCCCAGGCCTGCCGGGCCGCCTCGACGAGCGCCGGGTCGGCCGCCTCGGTGTCGAGCCGGAGCGCCGCGTCGCGGTGCTTGTTCATGACCCCGAGCATGGGCTCGCGGTTGTGCGCGAACCCGGGGAACGGCCCCTTCGCCTCGGCCAGCTCGGCCGAGGTCTCGAAGGCCACGCCCGTCATGATCGCGGTCAGCGCGCCGCAGGTCGTGCGCGCCGCGTCCCCGTCGTAGGGCAGGCCGCGGACCATGAGCAGCGAGCCCAGGTTCGCGTAGCCGAGCCCGAGCGGGCGGAAGTCGTGGCTGCGCTGCGCGATCTTCTTCGTCGGGTAGCTCGCGTAGTCGACGAGGATCTCCTGCGCGAGCGTGAACGTGCGGCAGGCGTGCCGGTAGGCGTCGACGTCGAACCGGCCGTCCTCGCGCTGGAACTTGAGCAGGTTCAGGCTCGCCAGGTTGCAGGCCGTGTCGTCGAGGAACACGAACTCCGAGCAGGGGTTCGTCGCGTTGATCCGGCCCGCGTTGGGCACCGTGTGCCACGCGTTGCAGGTCGTGTCGAACTGGATCCCCGGGTCGGCGCAGCGCCAGGCCGCGTGCGCGACCTTCTTCATGAGGTCACGCGCGCGGTAGGACTTGGCCGGCTTGCCGTTCGTCCGCCACGTCGTCGACCACTCGCGGTCCTCGAGGTAGGCGTGCATGAACGCGTCGCTCACGCGGACCGAGTTGTTGCTGTTCTGCCCGCTCACGGTCCGGTAGGCCTCGCCGTTGAAGTCGGCCGAGTAGCCGGCCTTCACGAGCGCGCGGACCTTGTCCTCCTCGCGTGCCTTCCACTCGACGAACCGCTCGATGTCCGGGTGGTCCATGTCGAGGCAGACCATCTTCGCGGCGCGGCGCGTCGTCCCGCCGCTCTTGATCGCGCCGGCCGACTTGTCGAACACCTCGAGGAAGCTCATGAGGCCCGACGAGGTGCCGCCGCTCGTGAGCCGCTCGCCCTCGGCGCGGATCCGCGAGAAGTTCGTGCCCGTGCCCGAGCCGAACTTGAACAGGCGCATCTCGCGCTGGATCCCCTCGGCGATGTCCATGAGGTCGTCCTCGATGGACTGGATGAAGCACGCCGAGACCTGCGGGTTCGTGTAGCTGTCCTCGGTCTCGCGGACCTCGCCCGTCGCCTGGTCCCACACCCACGAGCCGACCGGCTTGCCCACGATCCCGTAGGCCTCGGCGAGCCCGCAGTTGAACCACACGGGCGAATTGAACGCGCCGACCTGGTGGATCAGCATCCAGGTCAGCTCGTCCTCGAACGCCTGCGCGTCGTCGGCCGTGGCGAAGTAGCCGCCGAACCGCTCGCCCGCGAGGCGGACGGCGCGCGCGATCCGCGTCACGACCTGGCGCGCCGACGTCTCGTGGCCCGTGCCCGGGACCTCCGCCTTGCGGAAGTACTTCGAGACGAGGATGTCCGTCGCGAGCTGGGTCCAGGTCGAGGGGACCTCGACGTCGTTCATCTCGAACACGACCGAGCCGTCCGGGTTCGAGATCACCGAGCGGCGCTGCTCCCAGCGGATCCCGTCGAACGGCTCGCCGGCCCGGCGCGTGAACCGCCGCTCGACCGTGAGACCCTTGACCTGCTTGCGCTCAGCGACCTGCATGCTCACCATGTCCTCACTCACCTCGGTTGGGCGGCCAGCGGCCACCGTCCGCCCATGACTCCCGCCTCCCGCGGCCCGGAGGCCAGACGCCTTCGGCCGGGGGAGTCGACAGGGGACGGCGCCGCTCGCGACGCGGGGCATACCGTATCGAGGGGGTCCGACAACCCCGCGCACGTAGACCTGGACGTCACTTGGAGCGGCTGACGCAGCGCGCCATGGAGGCCGCGGCCCGGCTGGCCCGGGCGGGCGGGTCGGCGCGCCTGCGTCGCGCGCAACCCGCCGTTACGATTGACAGCGCGCGCGCGGCGCCCGGACGCAACCCTTGGCGCTGCCGGGGCGTCGCTCCGGCGCGCGGGTTGCTCTGCACGCCCCGGAGCCGGTGGGGGTCGACATGGCCAGCGTGATCGTCATGGGGCGGAGCCGGACCCGGGAGGTCCCGCTCCACGAGGCGGTGGCGGTGATCGGGCGCGACGCGGGCGCCACGATCGAGCTGGGCGACCTGCAGGTGTCGCGGCGCCACGCGCTGCTCGTGCGCGCCGCCGAGGGGACCTTCGTCAAGGACCTCGGCAGCCGCAACGGGGTGCTCGTGAACCAGGAGCGGGTCCCGCGGCTCCGGCAGGCACGGCTCAAGAACGGCGACGTCGTGAGCCTGGGGCGGACGACGCTCGTGTTCAAGGACCTCGGCGGCGAGCCGGCGGCGGACGCCGGGGCGCCGGGCGTCGACGCGACCCGCCTCGCGCTGACCCCGGCGACCTCGGGGCGCGGTGGGCCCCCCGCGCCCGACGACGAGGACGACCTGGACCCGCCGCTCGGCCCGCCCGCCGGGGCGAGCGCCCCGGACGCGGGGCGTCCGGCGGCCGCCGCTCGGG
>JANJTH010000442.1 GCA_024711205.1 Planctomycetota bacterium
GGGCGGTCGCCCCGCGTCGGCCGCCCGCGCCGCGCGCCGTCGTCCGGCTCCGCGCCGTCGGCGTCGTGGCCGATGTCGGCGACCTCGCCGCCGTCCTCGTCGTCGTCCCGGCGCCGCGCCCGGCCGCGGACCACGCCGCGCCCCGGCTCGCCCGCGCCGAGGTCGTCGTCCGGAGCGCCCGCCTCGTCCTCGCCCGCCCACGGGTCGAAGCCCGGCACGAACGCGTCCTCGCCGAGGTCCGCGCCGAAGTCCGAGCCGCCGGCCGGGGCCGCGTCGGGGAGCACGACCGCGCCCAGCGCGCGCGCGTAGGCCGGGTCCGGCTTCCCCGGGCTGCGCTGGCGCGACCGCCTGCCGGTCGCCTTCGTCGGCGGGGACTGCGCGTTGCGGCGCGCGAGCGACCGCAGCTCGTCCACCTCCGCGCGCGTCAGCTCGCGCGACCCGCCGTCGCCGATCCCCTTGAGCGTGATCGGCCCGATCCGCGTCCGCGTGAGCGCGAGCACCTTGAAGCCGACCTTCGCGAGCATGCGCCGGACCTGCCGGTTCTTGCCCTCGCTGATCGCGACCCCGAGCCGCGTCTCCTCGGGCCGCCGCTTGACGACCCACACGCGCGCCGGCAGCGTCCGGCCCTCGCTCAGCCACACGCCGCGCCGGAGCTGCTCGACCGCGTCGTCGCCCAGCTCGCCGCGCACCCGCACGAGGTAGGTCTTCTCGACCCCGTAGCGCGGGTGCGTGAGCAGGTTCGTGAACGAGCCGTCGTTCGTGAGGATCACGGCGCCGCGCGACTCCTGGTCGAGCCGCCCGACCGCGAACACGCGCCGCCGCTCGCCCGGCACGAGGTCGAGCACGGTCGGCCGCCCCTCGGGGTCGGCCGACGTGCAGAGCACGCCGCGCGGCTTGTTCACGAGGTAGTAGACCGGCCGCTCGAGCCGGAGCCGCCGCCCGCCGACGGTGACCACTTGCGACGCCGGGTCGGCCTTCGTCCCGAGCTCGCGCACGACCTGCCCGTCGATCGCGACGCGCCCCTCGAGGATCAGCTCCTCGCAGGCGCGGCGCGAGCCGTAGCCGGCCCTGGCCAGCAGCTTCTGGAGCCGCTCCTGCCCGCCGGGCCCGCCGCCGGGCTCCTCGGCGGCCTCGCCGCCCTCGCGCCCCGGCCGCCCCCGCTTCGTCGACTTCACCCGTGCCCGCCCGTCCGACGCCCCACACGCGCGCCGGGCGAGCCGGCCGCGTCGGCCGACCCGCCCGGACGGGGGCGCACCAGCGTCTTACTCCGGCCGCTGCGCCTTGAACACAGCCAGCGCCTGGGCGCCGCTGAGCTTCGCCTTGCCGAGCGCCACCCCGGCCGCGTTCGCGAGCTCGAGGTCGTCGCTCCCGAAGGCCTCGAGGAGCGGGCGGAAGGCCTCGTCGCCGAGCGCGCCGCCCTTCACGCACTCACCGATCGCCGCGGCGAGCGCGCGCTTCACCTCGGCCGAGGTCGTGTCGTCGCCGAACTCGCGCACGAGGGTGTCGAGCGCCGCGCCGCGCGCCGCCGGCCCGATCGCCGACAGCCCCGCGAGGCACGCCAGCCGGACCGGGTCGGGGCGTCCGGCGTCGCGCTTCACGTTCGCCGCGAGCGCCTGGGCCGCCTGGGTGATGTCGAACTGCGTGTGCCCCGGGCGGAGCGACGCGATCGCGCGCGCCGCGCGCTCCGCGATCGCGTTCGAGCGGCTCTTCTCGTCGCGCTGGTCGACCTCCTCGCCGAACGCCTTCTGGAGCTTGTCGGCGAGGGTCGCCCGGTCGATCTCCGGGTCGATCACGTCGAGGGCCTTGCCCTCGTCGACGAGGCCCTGCATGGCCTGCTGCCGGTCGTCCGGCGCCATGACCATGACCTTGACGTGCTTCGTCCGGTAGTCGTCCTTGAGCATGTCGATGAACTGGAGCTCGATCGGGTCGTCGCCCTCGCCGTCCACGTTCAGCTCGCTCGACACGAGGATCAGGTCCTGGCTGGGGAACGTCTTGGCGCGGACGAGGCCCTCGCGGCCCGACTCGACGCCGAACGTCATGTAGCCCAGCTCGCGCAGGAGCCCGACGATCCGGTTGCGCCGCGCGCGGTCGCGCTCGACGACGAGGACGACCCGCTGCCCGCTCTCGCCGAGCGCGTCGACGAGGTTCGTCATCACGGCGCCGGCGTTCGGGACGGCCGCGGCCGGGTTCAGGTGCGCGAGCGCGATCGCGGCCGCGTAGCGGACGCGCTTGTCGCCGTAGCCGAGCGCGGCGGCGAGCGCCGCCCCGCCCGTCGGGTGCTCGCCCGTGACGCCCGTGGCGCCGAGGGCGGCCCCGCTCAGGTTCGCGAACGGCGCCACGAACCCGAGCCGGACCGCGCCATCGGAGGCGCCGCCGGGCGCCCGGGAGACGCGGCGGGGGCGGCGCCGGGGCTGCTCGCCGTCGAGGGGCGGCGGCTCGTCGTCGTCGAGGGGCGGCGGCTCCTCGTCGCGCGGGCGGGGCGGCGGCGGGGCCGCGCCGTCGTCGGTCACGCGCGTCGGCTTGGGCCCGGACGGGCCGCTCGCGCCCGCGCCGCTCGCGGGGGGCGGGGGGGGCGGCGGCGGCGAGGGCGCCGGCCGCGCGGCCGCGCCGGCCGCGCGCTCGGCCGCGGGGAGGAAGGTCTCCGTGCCGCCGCCCGCGAGCAGCTCGGGGCTCACGTTGAGGTCGACGAGCCGCTCGATCAGGAACACGGCCACGGGGGCCTTCTGGTCCGCGAGCGCCTTGCCGAGCGCCGAGAGCACGCCCTCCGCGCCGCGCGCCGCCACGAGGGTCTTGGCCTTCGCCATCTGACCCTTCATGTCCTCGAGCCGCTGCGTCTCGTCGCCGTCGACCTCGATCCCGCGGTCCTGCGCGGCCTGCGCGGCCCGCATGGACTCCTCGATCTCGCACCACTGCTGCGCGTAGACGTTGAGCAGGAGCGTCCAGAGGGCCGAGTGCTCCGGGTCGACGCTCAGGCCGTCGAAGCAGAACTCCTCGGCGACCTCCTCGTTCCAGCGGAAGCCGGCCACGTCGCGGCGGGTGATCCGCCCGTCCTGCCACTTCCAGACCACGTGCTCGCGGTAGCGGTTCACGATGAACAGCGGGTTCTCGCGGTAGAACTCCTCGGCGATCCGCGCGTAGAACTCGGCGGTCGGGAAGTCCGGCGCCTCGATCCGCGCGATCGCGGTCGTCGCCGCCTCCTTGACGTGCGGGTCCTTCGTCTGCTCCGCGAGCCGCTTGAGCCCGGGGACAGCGCGGATGTCGCGGATGTGCCCGAGCACGGCCGCGGCGTTCTGCTGGAGCGTGATGTCGTCGCTCTCGAGCATCTCGAGCACGGCGAGCGTGCCCTCGTCGCCGAGGCGCGAGAGGAGCGACATGGCGCGCACGCGCTTGTCGTCCTCGCGCCGGTCCGAGAGGACCGCGACGAGCTCGGGCACGACGTAGTGCCCGTACTTCGCGATCAGCTTCTCGGTCGTCTCGATCTCCGTCATGAAGTCGTCGGCCCACAGGCCGCGCATCTCGTCGCGCAGCCCGCCGAGGTCCTGGCGCTCGCGGATCGCGGCCTCCTCGGCCGACTTGAGGATCCGGCGCGCCACCGTGCCCAGGCGGTCGCCCTTCGCGAGGACGCGCACCCAGAAGTGGTAGCCGGCCTCGTCGCGGTAGCGCAGCGCCTGCTCGTGGCTCGGGCGCGACTTGAGGACGTTGCGGAAGTGGCCCTCCGCCTCCTCGAACCGCCCCTCCTCGAACGCCTTGACGCCGTTGCGGAACTCCTGGTCGGGCTCCTGCGCCCGAGCGAGGTTCGGGCCCCCTACGAGCGCGCTCGTGACGAGCAGCGCCCAGGCGGCGTGCCGCCGGTTCAGCAGCATGATTCGACCTCCGTCGGTCCGGGGGCTCCGCCGCGCGCGTCGTCCGCCCGGAAAGTGGGCCGGATTCTACGGTTGCGCCGCGCGGCCCGTCAAGGTGCGTCCGGGGCCGGCGCGCCGTCGTCAACTCGTGGCGGTGCAAGCACCTCCGTGTCACCGTCCGGTGACGCGCGCGGCGCGTATCCTGCCGCCCCTCGGCCCGGGCCCTGCGGCCCCCGGGCGAGGGAGCGAGCCCATGCGGACGGCCTACTTCGACCTGATCGGCGGCGCGGCGGGCGACATGCTCCTGGGCGCGCTCGTGGACGCCGGGGCCCCGGTCGACGCCCTGCGCGACGGGCTCGCGGGCCTCCGCGTCGAGCCGTTCACGCTGCGGGTCGGGCGGGCGCAGCGGGGCTTCCTCGACGCGTGCCGGGTCGAGGTCGCGCTCGAGCCCGCGGGGGACCCGCCCCACCGGCACCTGAGCGACGTGCTCGCGCTGCTCGACCAGGCCGGGCTCCCGCCGCGCGCGCTCGCGCGGGCCCGCGCCGCCTTCGAGGCGCTCGCGCTCGCCGAGGGGCGCGTGCACGGGGTCGACCCCGAGGAGGTCCACTTCCACGAGGTCGGCGCGCTCGACGCGATCGTCGACGTGGCCGGCACCTGCCTCGCGCTCGAGCTGCTCGGCGTCGACCGGGTCGAGAGCGCGCCCCTGCCCGTGGCCCGCGGGTTCACGCGGGCCGAGCACGGCGTCCTGCCCCTCCCGGCGCCCGCGGTCCTGTTCCTGGCCGAGGCGGCCTCCGCGCCGCTCGACGGCCGCCCCGGGCAGGGGGAGCTCGTCACGCCCACCGGCGCGGCGCTGCTCTGCGCGCTCGCGACCCGCTGGGGCGACTACCCGACGCTCGCGCTCGAGCGCACGGGCTACGGGGCCGGCGCCCGTGACCCGGGGCCCGACGCGGCGCCCAACGTGACCCGCGTCGTGCTCGGGCAGGCGCCCGCGCCCGGGACCCCGGGCGAGGTCGTCGTCGTCGAGGCCACGCTCGACACGGACACGCCCGAGCGGCTCGCGTGGACGGCCGAGGCCCTCCTCGGGGCCGGCGCGCTCGACGTGTGGCTGACCGCCGTCACGGGCAAGAAGGGGCGCCCCGCGGTCGTCGTGACCGCGCTGTGCGACCCCGCCGGGGCCGGCCCGGTCGAGGACGCGCTCCTGCGCGAGAGCTCGAGCCTCGGGCTGCGCCGACGCCGCGAGGCCCGCTCGACGCTCCCGCGCGAGCTGCGGGCGGTCGAGACGCCGTTCGGCCCCGTGCGCGTGAAGACGGCCACGCGGCCGGACGGGGCGCGCACGCACGCGCCCGAGCACGACGACTGCGCGCGGCTCGCGCGCGAGGCGGGGCGGCCGCTGCGCGAGGTCTACGAAGCGGCGCTGCGGGCGGCCGGGCCGTAGGCCGGCCTCCCGCAGCG
>JANJTH010000445.1 GCA_024711205.1 Planctomycetota bacterium
CCGCCCCCGCGCTCGCCGGCGGGCCCTCGGGCCGGCGACCGCGGGCCGGCTCCGCGGCCCCCTGGCCCTCGCCCTGCCGCCGGCTCCGCGCCTCGGCGTCGGCGCGCGCGGCCATCTTGGCGAGCTGGTCGAGCGCGAACCCGAGCCCCCAGATCACCGCCAGGAGCACGAAGCAGAGGATCGGCCCCAGGCCCTCCACGGGCGGCTACCCCGGCTGCCGGTCGCCGGAGGTCGGCGCGTCGCCGGCGATGCTGTGGCGCATGTCCGTGTCGGCCTGGACGTTCTTGAGGTTGTAGTAGTCCATGACGCCCAGGTTCCCCTCGCGGAGCGCCTGCGCGAGCGCCTTCGGCACCTCGGCCTCGGCGAGCACGACCTTCGAGCGGTTCTCGACGACGAGCGCCTCGTTCTCGACGACGTTCGCCGCGGCCGCGGCGCGCCGCTCCTCGGCCTTGGCGCGGGCGACCCGCACGTCGGCCTCGGCCTGGTCGGCCTGGAGCTTGGCGCCGATGTTGTCGCCGACGTCGACGTCGGCGATGTCGATCGAGAGGATCTCGAACGCCGTCATGGAGTCGAGGCCCTTCTTGAGCACGGCCTTCGAGATCGTGTCCGGGTTCTCGAGCACCTGCTTGTAGCTGTTGGCCGAGCCGATCGCCGACACGATGCCCTCGCCGACGCGCGCGACGACCGTCTCCTCGGTCGCGCCGCCGACGAGGCGGTCGAGGTTCGCGCGCACGGTCACGCGGGCCCGCGCCTTGACCTGGATCCCGTCGCGGGCGACCGCGTCGACCGTCGTGCGGCCGCCCTGGCCCGAGGGGCAGTCGATCACGCGCGGGTTCACCGAGGTCCGCACGGCGTCGAGGACGTCGCGGCCGGCCAGGTCGATCGCGCAGGCCCGGTCGAACGTGAGCGTGATCTGCGCCTTGTTCGCGGCGATGATCGCGCGGATCACGTTGGGCACGTTGCCGCGCGCGAGGTAGTGCGCCTCGAGCAGGTCGTCGTTGACCTGGATCCCGGCCATGTGGGCCATGATCCGCGCGTTGATCAGGGTGTGCGGGTCGACGCCGCGCAGGCGCATGCCGACGATGCGCGAGACGCCCGTGTAGCAGCCCGAGAGGAGCGCCTTGAGCCAGAGCGCCCCGTAGCTGACGAAGAACGCGAGCAGCACGAGGCCCAGCACGACGAGGACGCCGACGCCGAGCCACATGGGGCTGAGCTTGGCCTGCTGCGCGAGGACGAGGGGGACGGACAGCGCGTCGAGCACGGGGCACCTCGCCGGGGTCTGCCCGGGGCACAGAGACTACGGGGGCCGCGACGGCCTGGCAACTCAGCACGGGGCCGCCCGCGCGACGTGGCAAGGCTTTCGCTGCAGCGGCCCGCACGAACCGCCCGACGGCGTAAGCCCTGGCCTCGACGAGGCCGCCCGGCGCGCCGTCGGCCAGCCTGACAGGAGAGCGCCAACATGGCAGAGGCCGCGACGATGGAGCCGACCGTGGAGTCCGCGGAGTCCGAGTCCCACGACTTCCAGGCCGAGACCCAGGCCCTCCTGAGCCTGGTGATCAACTCGCTCTACACGCACCGCGAGGTGTTCCTGCGCGAGCTGATCTCGAACGCGTCGGACGCGCTCGACAAGGCGCGCGTCCGCTCGCTCACCGAGCACGACCTGCTCGGCGAGGACAAGAAGCTCGAGGTCGTGATCCGGCCCGACAAGGCGGCGAAGACGCTCACGATCGCCGACAGCGGCGTCGGCATGACCCGCGAGGAGCTCCAGCGCTTCCTCGGCACGATCGCGTTCTCGGGCTCGAAGGAGTTCGCGAAGCGGCTCTCGGGCGACGCCGCCAAGGACGCGAGCCTGATCGGGCAGTTCGGCGTCGGCTTCTACAGCGCGTTCCTCGTCGCCGAGCGCGTCGACGTGACGAGCCGCGCGGCCGGCGTGACCGAGGCCGAGCAGGCCTGGCGCTGGTCGTCCGCGGCCGACGGGAAGTTCGCGCTCGCGCCCGCGACGCGGGCGCGGCGCGGGACGGACGTCGTGCTCCACCTGCGCGACGAGCACCTCGAGTTCCTCGAGACCTGGAAGCTGCGCGAGCTCGTGCGCAAGTACTCGGACTTCGTGGGCTACCCGATCTCGCTCGAGACCGAGGAGACCGAGGGCGAGGGCGCCGACGAGAAGACGGCGCGCTCGTGCGAGGTGATCAACCGCGGGACGGCGCTCTGGACCCGGCCCAAGGCCGAGGTCACCGACGAGCAGTACGCCGAGTTCTACAAGCACGTCTCCCACGACTGGGACGAGCCGCTCGCGCGCACGCACTTCACGGTCGAGGGCCAGCAGCTCTTCACGGGGCTCCTGTTCCTGCCCAAGCACGCGCCGTTCGACCTGTTCCACCGCGACGGGCGGAGCGGGATCAAGCTCTACGTGAAGCGCGTGTTCGTCATGGAGGAGTGCAAGGCGCTCCTGCCCGAGTACCTGCGCTTCGTGCGCGGCGTGATCGACTCGGACGACCTGCCGCTCAACGTCTCGCGCGAGGTGCTGCAGCACGACCGCCACGTCGAGCAGATCCAGCGCACGGTCGCCCGCAAGACGGTCGACATGCTGGAAGAGCTCGCCAAGGAGCGCCCCGACGACTACGCGACCTTCTGGCGCGAGTTCGGCGTCGTGCTCAAGGAGGGCCTGCACCTCGACCACGACCTGAAGGACCGGCTCGCGAAGCTGTGCCGCTGGGAGTCGAGCGGGCGCGAGGGCCTGACCTCGCTCGCCGACTACGTGGCGCGCATGCCCGAGGGCCAGCCGGCGATCTACTACATCTCCGGCCAGGACAAGGCGTTCCTCGCCAAGAGCCCGCACATCGAGGGGCTCAAGGCGAAGGGCTGGGAGGTCCTCTACTTCACGGACGCGGTCGACGAGTGGGTCGCGACGGCGGTCCCCGAGTTCGAGGGCAAGAAGCTCGTCTCGGCGACGAAGGGCGCGTTCTCGGCCGACGGCGAGCAGAAGGCGGACGCGGACCCGAAGGCCGACCCCGAGTGGGGCGGGCTGCTCGAGCTCATGAAGAACGCGCTCGGCGACCGGGTCAAGGCGGTCCGCATGACGGACCGGCTCACGGAGTCGCCCGTGTGCCTCGTGGCGGGCGAGCACGACCTGGGGGCGAACCTGGAGCGGATCCTCAAGCAGCACGCGCCGAACCAGGCGATGCTCGGCGGGAAGCGGACGCTCGAGCTGAACGGGAAGCACCCGCTGCTCCAGAACCTCAAGCGCCTGCAGCCCGACCTGAGCCAGCGCGAGCACCTGCGCGAGTGGACCGAGGTCCTCTACGACCAGGCGCTCCTGACCGAGGGCAGTCCGATCGCCGACCCGGTGCTGTTCGCGGAGCGCATGTCGAAGCTGCTCCTCGAGGTCTCGAGCCGCGCGCTCGGCGCGCCGGCGGCGGAGGCCCCGGCGGCCGACGCGCCGGCGGCGCCCAAGCTCGAGGCTTGAGCCACGCGCTCGGTCCAGGCCAGGTCGACCGACCGCGGGGAGGTCGGCCTGGTCCGGACCGAGCGCCCGGCCGACAGGGCCTGGCTGGCCGGCCGGAGGGAGGTCGGCCAGGCGCGGACCGAGCGCGGAGCGGACCTGACACGCGTCGAAGCGCGAGGGCCGTGCCTGGCTGACCGACCGGAGGGAGGTCGGCCAGGCGCGGGTCGAGCGCGACCCGTGCGGCCCGCGCACGGACCCGGGCCGCGGCCGCACGCCGCCCGGCCTCCCCGCCGGGGGCCCGATCGGGAGCCGAACGCCCGTGGTCGGGCGCCGCACGCTCTCCCGGCGATCTCCCGCGCGGGCTCGCTGCACGGAGCTCGGCGCGGCCCGGCTATCTCTCCCGGCCCAGCGCGCCGCGACGCGGCTCGGCTGGCCTCGACGGAGAGCGAACCATGCACCGCGCGACGACCGGGGCGATCCATGTGGCCGGCCTCCTCGCCCTCGCCCTCGTGGGCTCGGGCTGCAACGGGGCCTCGCGCGGCCCGGCGGCCGGGGCCAGCGCGAGCAGCGCGAGCGCGATCTCGAGCGCGGCCGACGCCCCGCCGAGCGCGGCCCCCGCCGCGGGCGCGGCGCCGGCCCCGGCTCCGGCGGCGTCTCCGGGCGGCGCGGGCGCCCTGGAGGACGGGACGCTCCAGCACCCCTTCGTGATCCCCGGCGAGCCGCGCGTGCCGGCCTTCCGCGACGGCCGCGACACGCGCGACGCGACGTCGAGCATCCTCGACGTCTACCCGGGCTTCGAGCACCTCGACGAGTCGGGGCCCGAGTTCTTCTACAGCCTGCGCCTGACCCGGCGCACCCGCGTGCGCGCGCGGCTCGCCCCCGAGCCCTCCGGCACGGACGTCGACCTCCACCTCCTCGCCTCGGTCGCCCCGACGGTCCTCGTGGCGCGCGGCCACCGCGAGGTGACCGCCGTCCTCGACCCCGGTGACTACCTCCTCGTGGCCGACACCTTCGTGGCCGGCGGCGCGCCGAAGGTCGGGCGCTACGACCTCACGGTCGAGCTCGAGGCCTGGCGCGCGGGCACGCTCGCCGACCCGCTCGCGCCGGGCGGTGACGCGAGCGCGCCGCTCCCGCTGCCCTTCGCCTACGCCGACGCCCGGGACACGCGGCAGGCCACCTCCCGCGCGTTCGACACCTACCCCGGGCTCACGGCGCTCGACCTGCGCGGCCCCGAGCAGGTCTACCGGTTCACGGTCGCGGAGCCGGCCCGGCTCGCCGCGACGATCGCCTTCGCCGAGCCCGCGGGCACGGACGTCGACCTGCTCCTCCTGTCCGACGCGGCGCCGGGCGCGCTCGTGGCGCGCGGCGACACCGCGCTCACCGCGACGCTCGCGCCCGGCGCCTACACCCTCGTCGTGGACACGAAGGTCGCCGGCGGCGTCGAGCAGGCCGGCCCCTACGAGCTCCGGCTGAGCGTCCGCGCGCGCCGCCCCGCGGCGTCCCCCCGCTTCAACGACTACGTCCTGGCCGCCGTCGACTTCCTCTACGCCGAGCACCGCCTCCAGGGCTACGGCTCGGCGGTGCTCACGCACGACATCGCCTACGGGCGCCAGGGCGCGATCGCGGCGACCGGGGGCGCCAGGACCATGTGCGTCGCCGCCGTCATGGAGGTGCTCCTCACCGCGATGACCTTCTGGGCCGAGGACCGCGGCGACGACCGCGTGTTCGACTACCTCCCGATCGAGAGCTGGCAGACGCTGCGCCCGAGCCACATCAAGGCCCACCTCTGGGTCAATCACAGCCTGGGGTCCGGCGGGACCGCCGACGCCCTGCGCAACTTCCGCATGGGCGAGGTCGTCCCGTTCGAGCAGCTCCGCCCGGGCTCGTTCGTGAACCTCAACCGGACCAACCGCACGGGGCACGCCGTCGTCCTGCTCGCCTTCGTCGACCGGCAGGGACGCGAGCACGCGGCGTGGAACCCCGACGTGATCGGCTTCCGGTACTTCTCCGCGCAGGGCGGCGAGGCGGTCGGGGCGGGCGGGCTCGACTTCCGAGTCGCGGTCTTCGCGGGCAACCCCGACCCGCCGACGCGCGACCGCCTGGACAGGGGCGTGATCCTCAGCGCGAACCAGCGCTACCTGAACACCGGCGAGGCGTGGTCGCCGGACCGCTGGGGCACGCAGTAGGCGCGACGGGCGCCCGGTCGCCGCGCGAGGACGCCGTCCACGCCGTTGCGCGCCCGTGCGTCGGTGCGCCCGCGCGTCCGTGCGCGAGAGAGGCCCCTCGCTACGATCCGGAGGCGCGCGCCGGCCGTCCTGGCCGCCGTCGCCGGAGTCGCCGCGTGACCCGCGCCCGCCAGCGCCCCGCCCCGACCTCGCCGTGCGCGGCCGCGCCCGCCCTCGGGCGCCGGCGCGCGCGGGCGCGCCGTTGAACCGCGACACCCGGAGCGGGCTCGCGCTCATGGGGGCCATGGCGTTCATCTTCACGCTCTTCCCCGTCCCGCGCGCGCTGGTCGAGGAGGCCCCCGCGCGGGTGGCCCTCCACGTGTGGCCCTGGCTCCCGAGCCGCCTCTCCTCGGGGGTGCTCGCCGCGGCCGCCCTCCTCGGGGCCGCCGCCGTCCTCGCGCTGGTCGCCCGCCTGCTCTGGCTCGCCGTCCGGCCGCCCTGGGGCCGCGACGTGGCCTCGCGCCCGCTCGGCCGCTCCCCGGACCGCCCGCCCCGGGGAGGCCGCCGGGACGCGCTCGCGGAGGGCGCGAGTCGCCTGCTCGTCGCGCTCGTCGCCACGTCGATCGTGACCGCGCTGGCCTACTTCACCGGCAGGTCGCGGCGGATCGAGGTCGACCTCGACGCCTGGCACTACCAGCGGACCTGGGACTACCTGGGGACGCTCCAGCTCCGCCGGGAGGTGCGGCCGGCCTGGGAGGTCGTCGAGGCGTCGCTCGTCGAGCGCCGGCACGAGGACCCCGAGGACCACACCGTCACCTACTCCTACGCCGTCGCGTTCCTGCTCATGAACGGCACGACCCACGAGCTCGGGGGCCCGAAGGACGCGTGCACGCGGGCCGTGACGGCGTTCGAGCGCCTCCTCGCGCGCCGGAGGTCCGCGGGGCCGCCACGCGCGGCCGAGCGCTCAGGGGAGTGAAGGCCGCCGACGTGACGGCGCCCGGCCGCGGGGGCCGGGCGCAGTCACGTCGGCGGTGCGCGTCGTTCAGCGCGCGTCGCTCAGCGCGGGCCGCGCGGGCCGCGCGGCCGGGGTGCCGGCGCGGGGCCCTGCCGCCGGTCGCGCCGGTTCTCCACGCGGTCGCGGTGATCCTCCCGCCGGTCGCGGTGGTCCTCGGCCCGGTCGCGGTGATCCTCGCGCCGGTCGCCGCGGTCCTCCGCCCGGTCGCGGTGGTCCTCGCGCCGGTCGCCGCGGTCCTCCGCCCGGTCCCGGTGGTCCTCGCGCCGGTCCCGGCGGTCCTCCGCCCGGTCTCGCCGACCCCCGTCGTGCCGCGCGTCACGGCGGTCCTCCGCCCGGTCCCGGTGGTCCTCGCGCCGGTCGCCGCGGTCCTCCGCCCGGTCCCGGTGGTCCTCGCGACGGTCCCGGCGGTCCTCCGCCCGGTCCCGGTGGTCCTCGCGACGGTCCCGGCGGTCCTCCGCCCGGTCCCGGTGGTCCTCGCGACGGTCGCCGCGGTCCTCGACCCGGTCGCGGTGCCGGCGGGCCCACGCGCGCGCGCGCTCGCGCTCGCCGGGGCCGAGCCGCCCGTCGCCGTCGCGGTCGAAGCGCTCGCGGAGGCGCTCCCGGTCGGGGGCGTTCGCCGTCGGGGTCGTGGCGTCCTGCGCGAGCGCGGGCGCGCCGAAGCAGGTCGCGAGGCCGATCAACAGGGTCATGGTGCGCAACACGGGGGTCTCCTTCCTTGGGCCTTCGCCCGGGGTTCCTTCGGAGCTGAGCGCCGCGCAGGCCTGCTTCGGTCGTCTCGGCAAGAGGTCAACGCGCCCCCCTCCGCGAGGTTTCTGTGGTCGCTCGACGCGTCTCCCGGCGCGGGCGCCCCGGGTCGAGGGCCCCCGTCGCGGCGGTCGATCCCGCGCGGCGCGTTCGCCCGCGCGCGCGACGAGGGCGCGCCGCTCGAGGTCCGGCCGGAGCGCCCGCGCAGGCCCCTCGCGGAGCGATCGGCGCGCGCGAGGCGGGCGCAGCGCGGCCCCTCGTGGCGCGCCCCACGGCGCGAGCCGCGACGCCGGCGAGGGGGGACGAGGCGGCGCGACCGGTCGAGCCCCTACGCCCAGGCCACCGCGAGCTGCATGACGTGCCAGCCCCTCCGCGTCCAGACCGCGCTCACGTGGAGCTGGGCGCGGGCCTCGCCGTGGGCCGCGTCCGCGCGGACGAGCGCGGACCGCAGGCCCTCGTCCTCGACCTCGACCTCGAGCGCCGCGACCGCCGCCCGGGCCGCGGCCCAGTCGAACCCGCGCCGCGCCGAGTCGGCGAGCAGGCCCGCGAGGGCCGCGCGCGGGGCGTCCCGCAAGGCGGGCAGGTTCTCGGCCAGCCGCTCGCGCGCCCAGGCCTGCTCCTCCGGCGCGCGCGGCAGCGAGGCGGCCAGGTCGTCGGCCCCCGTCTCGGCCGAGAGCAGGAGGGGCTCGAGGCCGGCCGCGTCCCCGCGGGCGACGACGGCGAGGACGTGCTCCGCGAGCGCCCAGGGGTCCGGCGCGCTCACGACGGCAGCTCGCCCGCGGCCTGCGCGCGCGCCGCGACGTGCTCGGCCCAGGCCGCGACCAGCGCCTCCCCCTCCAGGCCGGCCGGGTCGAAGCCGGCGCCGTGGCCCGCGCAGGCGAGCGGGTAGAGCGCGTCGCCGTCGAGCCCGAGCCGCATCTTGCCGAGCCAGCGCAGCGTGCCGTCCACCTCGACCCAGCCCGGGTAGTGCATGCCGCCCACCTCGATGTTGACGAGCGGCGCCGGGGTCGACATGGCGCGCAGGAGCGAGCGCTGCACGCCGGTCGCGCTCGGGTCGTCGGGGCCGAGCGCCCGCTCGGCCGTCGCCGCCTCGACGCCGCCCCGGCCCTCGAGCGCGTTCGCCACGTCGCGCAGCACCTCGTCACGGAGCGCGGGCGCGTGGAGCGCGCGGTAGACCGCAGCCACGAAGCCCGCGCCGGCGGGCGGGAAGTGCGCCTCGAACCAGGTCGGCGGCACCTCGAGCTGCCGGGCCAGCGCGTCCTCGAGGTGGAGCGAGTCCGCGGCGACCTCGATCGCGCGCAGGGCCCCGTACGCCTGCGCCCGGAGCGAGAGCGGCGGGTCGCCGGGCCGCGGGTCGAGGTGACGCGCCGCGGCCACGTAGCCGCGGGCCCGCTCCGCCTGCCCGTGGCGCAGCGCGAGCGACCCCAGGGCCCGGAGCGCCGCCGCCGCCTCGGGCGGGCGGCCGACCCGCGCGGCGAACCGGAGGAGCTGCCCCGTCAGGCCGACCAGCGCGCCCGGCAGGAGCCCGGCGATCGCCCAGGCGACCCGCTGCGCGCGCGCCGGCGCCTCGTCGACGAGCGCCCCGAGCCCTTGCAGGACCTCCTCCACGGCCTCGCCCGCGGCGTCGAGGTCGTCGCCCGCGTCGCGCAGCGCCGCCGCCGCGCGCGCGACGAGCGGCTCGGCCAGGACCTCCCCCGCCGGCGCCGGGATCGGGGCCGCGCCCGGGGGGAAGGGGTCGGGCTCGAGCGGCGGCGCCGGCAGGCGATGCACGAGCCGCGAGGCCTCCCAGCGCGCCGACAGGAAGACGAGGTGCCACCCCCGGGCCGTGCGCGTGGCGTCGTCGAGGTGCAGCCGGAGCGGGCGCTCGAGGTCCCTCGCGGCGACCCACACGTCCGCGAGCTCGAGCCCGCCGCGGCGCTTCACCTCGATCGACTCGACGCACCAGGTGGCCACGCCCCAGTCGAAGCCGCGCGCGCGCGCCTCCGCGGCGACCGCGCGCAGGTCCTCGCCGCCGCGGCGCAGGCGCGCGGAGGCGACCTCCTCGCAGAGGGCGTCGAGGTCCTCGGGCGTCCCGGCGTGCACGGGCTCGAGGTCCGCGCGGCCGACGTCGGGCGGGAGGAGCAGCCCGGCGACGTCCGCGTTGGTCGTCGCGCCGCGGCGCAGGAGGTCGACGACCGCCTCGGCCAGGGCCCACGGGTTCGTCACGGTCACGGGCGCCTCCCCGGGCTCGAGCGCGGCCGGCGGCGCGCGCCCCGCGCTGGCGCGCAGGATAGCCCTGGCGCCCCGGCGTCGCCCGGACCCGCGCCCCCGCCCGCCGCGAGGGGCGCGGGTCGGGGCGGGGGGGCACGACCTCGCGCGCCCCCCGCCCGCCGCGCTAACGCTTGGCCGCGAGCGCGAAGTAGCTCGTCATGAGGTTGCGGTAGTTCGGGATGTGCGCCGAGAGCAGGCTGCCGAGGCCCTCGACGTCGTTGCGCCAGTCGCGGTGCAGCTCGCAGGCGACGCTGAACCAGTTCATCATCTGCGCCCCCGCGTGCGCCATGCGCGTGACCGCGACGTCGCGCACCATGGGGTTGAACGTCCCCGACGCGTCGACGACCACGAACACCTCGTAGCCGGCCTCGAGCGCCGAGAGCGTGGGGAAGGCCACGCACACGTCCGTGACCACGCCCGCGATGATGAGCTGCCGCTTGCCCGTCGCCTCGACCGCCCGGACGAAGTCCTCGTTGTCCCAGGCATTGATCTGCCCCGGCCGCGCGAAGTAGGGCGCGTCGGGGAAGAGCGCCTTGAGCTCGGGCACGATCGGCCCGTTGGGGCCCTCCTCGAAGCTCGTGGTGAGGATCGTCGGCAGCCCGAAGAACTTCGCCACCGCGCCCAGCGCGAGCACGTTGTTCTTGAACTCCGACGGCGCGTGGTCCTGCACGAGCGAGATCAGCCCCGCCTGGTGGTCCACGAGCAGCACCGCCGCGTCGTCCTTCGAGAGCCGCCTGTACTTGAACCCGGTCGTCACGTCGCCTCCTCGCGCGCCCCGACCCCTCGCCGCGGGCGTTCGTGGACCCTACGCCCGCGCGCCGACGAGGTCGAGCCCGCGCCGCGGGACGGAGCGTTCCCCACGTGGGACGATCTGCCCGCCGCCGGGGAGGGGACGTGGACCTGAACGAGCTGCTCGTGTTCGTCGAGGTCGTGCGGGCCGGGAGCTTCACGGCGGCCGCGCGCGCCCTCGGCATCCCGAAGTCGACGGCGAGCCGGCGGGTCGCGGCGCTCGAGGCCCGCCTGGGCGCGCAGCTCCTCCGGCGCACGACCCGGCGCATGCGCCTGACCGACCTGGGGGAGGCCTACCACGAGCGGGCGGCCCGGGTCGTGGCCGAGGCGCACGCGGCGGACCGCCTCGTCGCGGAGCTCGGCGCGACCCCGTGCGGCGCGCTGCGGGTGTCGGCGCCCCTGGCCTTCGCGTTCCTCGGCCCGATCTTCTCGGAGTTCCTGACCCGTCATCCCGCCGTGCAGGTCGAGCTCACGTGCACCGACCGGGTGGTCGACCTCGTGGGCGAGGGCTTCGACGTCGCCGTGCGCGCGGGGCGCATGGCGGACTCCTCGCTCGTCGCGCGGCGCCTGGGCGCCGTGCGGCGCGCGCTCGTGGCCGCGCCGAGCTACCTCCGGCGACGCGGCGCGCCCCGCGCGCCCGCCGAGCTGGCCGAGCACGACACCGTCGTGTTCCGCGGCGGCCTGGAGGCCGACACCTGGACGCTCCGGTCGGAGCGCGAGCAGGTCGAGCTGCGGCCCTCGCCGCGGCTCGTGGTCAACGACTACACGGTGCTTCGCGAGGCCGTCGTCGCGGGGCTCGGGATCGCGCTCCTCCCCGACTACCTCGAGGCGACCGGCCCCGGCCGGCGCCTCGCGCGCGTCCTCCCGGCCTGGACGGGGCCCGAGGTGCCCGTCCACGCGGTGTACCCGCCCGCCGGCCGGACCTCGAAGAAGCTCGCGGCCCTCCTCGACCTCCTCAAGCGCCGCTTCGCGCCCGCGCCCCGCGCGCCGCGCAGGTGAGGCGAGCGGCCACCCGGGGCGGCGCGTCCGCGCCCGGCGCGGGCGGTCGGTCCGCCGCGCCCGACCGCCGCGCGGGGGTCAGGCCCCGCCCGCGCGCGCCTTCGCCCGGCGGACCTCGAACAGGCGCATGACGACGAGGGCGAGGAGGCCCGCGCCCAGGCTCGCGATCGGCGCGACGATCGCGGCGAGGACCGCCGTGTCGTCGCCGCGCAGGGAGCGCTGGATCCGCGCCTCCCAGAGCGCGAACGAGATCCCCATGACGAGGCCGAACGCGAGCGGGGCGCAGCCGAGCATCGAGATGCAGCTGCACCCGAGCGGGAGGGCCCAGCCTGGCCCCGCGGCGGCTCCGCCCGTCGCGGGGCCTGCGCCCGCGAGGGCCGGGACGCCGCCCGCCGGCGCGCCGACCGCCTCGAGGACGAAGGAGGTCCCGCCGATCACGAACGCGGCCCCGGGGCCGAGCGGCACCTCGCCCTGCTCGACCGCCTCGCCCACGAGCACCCCGTGCGGCGAGCGGTTCGCGAGGACCCAGCCCCCGTCGCGCCACGTGAGCTCCGCGTGGAGCCGCGACATGGTCCCGTCCTGGAAGGCGAGGTCGCAGGACTGGGCGTCGCGCCCGACCTTGTAGGTCCGCCCGGCCTCGAGCGCCTGCGCCCACCCGACCGACGGCCCGTCCGTGACCCTGAGCTGGAACATGGCGCTCCCCCCCCCTGCCGCGGAGCATACGCACGGCGCCGCGGCCGCGCGAACGGCCTCCCGCTCGAGGGGCGCCGCGCGCGTGAGGCGGACCTGAACACGTGCGCGCGGACGCCGCCCACTCCCACGGACGCTGTCGTCGCGGGAGTTGGGGCCGGCCCCCGCCCTCGCGGCGACCTGGCCCGCGACTTGCTCATTGCCCGGCATGAAGCTGCCCGCGCTCGTCCCCCTGCTCCTCGTCGCCGCGCTCGCCCCGGCCTCCGCCCAGGACGGCGCGGGCCTCCCCCCCTCCTCGCGGCCCGTCCGCACCACGGCCCCGACCACCCCCCCGAGCGCGCCGGGACGGGCCGCGCCGCGGCCGGCCACGCGCGGGCCAGAGGTCCGCGGCCACATCGACTGGCAGGCGCATCCGGCGATGCACATCCCGTTCAAGGTCCTCGGCGAGGGCCTCACCGAGGACCCGCCCGAGAACCTGAGCTGGCGGCACCAGTTCCGGCAGACGCTCTACGCGCCCCACCTGCGGGCCTCGGGCGTGCGGATCTTCGTCGCGGCGGCCGTCGCCGCCGAGGCGACGAGGAAGCGCGAGAAGGCGCTCGCCCTGATCGAGGACCAGCTCGACTTCGTCGAGGACTTCGTCGCGCGCGACCCGGCCTTCGCCATGGCCCGCACGCCGGCCGAGGCGCGCCGCCTGCTCCGCGAGACGAACAAGATCGTCGTCGTCCACTCGATCGAGGGCGCGCGCTGGGTGCTCGACTCGCCGGCCGACGCCGAGCGCTGGCGGCGCCGCGGCGTCGCCGTGATCACGCTGATCCACCTCCGCGACGACGAGTTCGGCGGCGCCGGCCTGAACCCCGGGGTGATCGGCGCGCTCACGAACCTGAAGGGCGCGAGCAGGAACCTCCTCCACCCGAACCGCTCGCGCGGGCTGACCGACCACGGGCGCGACGCGATCCGCTGGCTCGCGGACGCCGGGATCCTCGTCGACCTCACGCACATGACGTCCGAGGCCGTCGACGACTCGCTCGCCCACATGCGCGCGCACGGGATCCCGCCCGTCGTCACGCACGGCTGCTTCGCGCCGATCCGGGCCGGCGAGCGCGGGTTCACCCCCCGGCAGGTCCTCGAGATCTACCGGCTCGGCGGGACCTTCTCGCTCCCGATCGCCGGGGGTTCGCTCGACCCGCGCCGGCCGACGATCGCCGTGCCCAGGGACCTGCGCCGCGGCACGCTCGACAGCTTCGCCTTCCACCACCAGACGCTCCAGAACTTCCTGCGCGCCCACGCCGGCCACGTCCTCGGCCAGCCCGGCCGGACCTGGGCCCACCTCACGGACGCCGAGCGGACCCGGCTCGCGCTCGGCTGGGCGTCGGACTGGAACGGCTTCCTGAACCACAGCAAGCCGACCGCGACGAAGCGCGAGGTCCGCCGCGCCGAGCGCCGCGGCGACGGCGACGACTACCTCGACGTCGACGTGCTGGGCCTCGCCCACCCGGGCCTCCTGCCCCAGTATTTCCAGCGCCTCGAGGAGGCCGGCCTCGACCTCGACCCCATGCTGCGCTCGGCCGAGCGCTTCCTGCAGCTCTGGGAGGGCGCCGTCGCGCGCCAGCGTCGGGTCGGCGCCGCCGCGCGCCCCTGAGCGGGCGAAACCGCGCCGGCCCGCGCGCGTTGTGCCTCCCGAGCGACGACGGCGCGCGCGGACGCGCCACACGAGCGAGCGGGAGGCGACGTGGCACGAGCGCGCACGGTCGGACGGCGGCGGCACTGGGCCCTGATCGCGGGGCTCGCGCTCGGGGCCCCCGCGGCGGGCGCGGCGCAGGACGGGCCCGCCGCGGAGGCCCCCGGCGAGGCGGACGCGGGCGCGCGCTTCGAGCGGCTCGACCGCGACGGCGACGGGTACCTCGACGCGGGCGAGCTCCCCGACCCTCGCCTGCTGCGTCGGCTCGACCGCGACGGCGACGGGCGGATCAGCGCGGCCGAGGCCGCGGCCGCAGCCGACGGACGCCGCGGCGGCGCCTCCCCGCCGCGCGCCCCCCGGTCGGGGGCGTGGTGGGCGACGTCCCGACCCGGCCCGACCTCGGGCGCGCTGGCCGCGCCTGCGCGCTCGACCTCTACCTCCCGCCCGACGAGGTGCCCGCGCCGGGCGCGCCGGGCGCGCGCCGGCCGATCGTCGTCATGGTCCACGGCGGCGGGTGGCGCGCGGGCGACAAGGCGCTCGAGGCCGTCGTGTGGCCGAAGGCGACCTGGTTCCTCCAGCGGGGCTGCGCGTTCGCCAGCGTGGACTACCGCCTCGCGCCGGCCGCGACGCCGCGCGAACAGGCCCGCGACGTGGGCGCCGCGGTCGCGCTCCTCGTCGCCCGCGGCGCGGAGCTGGGGCTCGATCCGGAGCGGGTCGTCCTGATCGGCCACTCCGCCGGCGCGCACCTCGCGGCGCTCGCGGTGACCGACCCGACCGCGTTCGGCGCGCCCGCCGACGGCGCCCCCCCCGCGCGCGCCCCCGTCAGCGCCACCATCTGCGCCACGATCTGCGCCGTGGTTTGCCTCGACACGGCCGCCTACGACGTCCCGCGCCTGCTCGCGGAGGTCCCCGCCCGTCGCGCCACGCTCGAGCCCGTGTTCGGCCGCGACCCGGAGGCCCAGCGCCTGGCCTCGCCGCGCGCCCACGTGACCCCCGACCGCCCGGTCCCGCCCGCGCTCCTCGTCTGGACGGGTCAGCGCGCCGACGCGCGCGCCGCGAGCGAGGACTTCGCGGCCGCGCTCGTCGCGGCCGGGCACCGGGCCGAGGTCTGGAACGCGGCGCACACCGACCACGGCGGCGTGAACCGCGGGCTCGGCGCGCCCGGCGACCCGACGACCCGCGCCGTGGCCCGGTTCCTCGCCCAGCACGTGCCGGGGCTCGCCACCGACGACGCGGCCGGCGAGGCCCCACCCCCGGCGGCGCCGGCGCCCGACGGCGATCGGTAGAGCGCCCCCGGGCGTGAGGCCCGGCCGCCGAGCCCGGGGGGGACCCCGGAGCCCTCGAAGAGGTCACCGGCTCGACCGCGCTCGCCCTCGACGTCGCCTGCTTCGTGGGTCGCGACGCACGGTCCCGCCAGGAAGGCTCGAGCTGCTCCCGCCTCGCAGGCGACGCCGCTGGCCTCGCGGCGGCCTTCGCCGAGGACCCCTTCGAGGGTCCTCAGCGACGCAGGGCGGCCTCGACCCTCGGGCGGCAGGCCGCGCAGAAGGCCCGCTTCCGGTCGTGCTCCTCGAGGTTGTTCGGGAAGGCGCGCACGCAGGTCGGGTCCTCGCAGCGCCCGAGGCCCAGCAGGACGCCCGTCGTCGAGAGGAGCTGGACGGCGAGCCGGTGCGCCACCTTGTCGCGCGGGCCCTCGCGCCAGCCGAAGCGCCAGTACGAGGCGACCCCCACGCGCGCGTTGGGCGCGGCGTGGCCGAACACGAAGTTCAGCCCCTTCTGGGTCATGTCGCGCCCGACGACGCCGATCGCGCCGATCACGGAGGCGTCGGCCAGGCGCGCCTGGGCGAGCGCCAGGACCTGCTCCCGGAGCCGCTCGACGGCGAGGCAGGGGGGGATCGGTCCGTCCAGCACCGCCTCGGCCTCGCGCGCGGCCGGCTTGGGGTTGTCGCGCAAGGCGGCCCGCACGCGCCGCTCGAGCTCCTCGCTGGGCCCCCCGGGGTCGAGCTCGAGCTGGCGCGCCAGGAGCTGGAGCACCTGGGCCCGCCGGTCGACCATGTCGCGCTCGTCGGGCTTCGGCCGGCCGGGGAGCACCTCGACCGCCACGCCGAGGACCCTCCCCGCGCGCGCGCCCGCGTCCGCGACGAGGGCCGCGTCCGCGCCGTCGAACGCGAACACGAGGAGGGTCCGCGTCGGGGTCGCCGCCGGCGGCGCGGGCGCGGGCGCGTCCTCCTCGGCCGCCGGCGTCCGCGCGGGCGGCTGCCGGGGCGAGCGCGTGACCTCGCGGATCCGCGCGCGCTCGACCTTGACCGGCCCGGCGCCGGTCTCGATCACGACCTCCTGCTCGGACTCCGAGACGATCCGCCCGCGGATCGACCCGCCGGTCTTGAGGATCACCTCGTCGGCCCGGGCCGTCGACGCGAGCGCGGCCGCGCACGCGACCGCCAGCAGGCCCCCACGCAGCGCGACGCGCATGGCTCCACCTCCGCCGCGGAGCCTAGCCCGCCCGCGGCGGGCGGGCAAACCGGGGCCGGGGCCTACGCCTCGAGCGCGCGCAGGCGGTTGCGCGCGTCACGGATCCGCGTGCGCGCCGACAGGACGTAGGCGTCGACGCGCTGCCCGCGGACGCGGTCGCCCTGCGCGAGGTGCCACTTGCGGAACCCGAGCTCGACCTGCGCGCGGCGCAGCGCCCGCCGCGCGCGCCAGGCGGCCAGCCCGCCGCGGCGCAGCCCCTCGAGCTCCCAGCGCTGCCGGCCGAGCACGCGGTCGAAGCTGCGCAGCTCCTCGGGCGCGACGAACCCCCGGTCGACCTCCTCCGCGAGGTAGGCGACGAGGACGCGCCGCTCGCGCCGCTGCGCGAGCACCCACGCGCCCGCGAAGAACGCGAGCCCCGCGCCGCCCACGACCGCCCCCTGGAGCGCCATGGCCAGGCCGGCGCCCGCGCCCGCGAGCCGGGCCCCGAGCGTGAGCGCCGCCGCGTTCCAGGCCATGTGCAGCCCGATCGCGAGCGCGAGCCCGATCACCGGCGCGAACCAGCGCCCGCGCCGCCCGTGCAGCTCCCGCATCAGCCCGAAGCCGGCGCCGGTCATGGCCGTGTAGACCGGGTGGCCCACGAGCCCGTTGAGCACCAGCCGGTAGGTCCCCATGACGAGGAGCGCGTGGGTCCCGCCGCGCGCCAGGAAGCCCACGTTGTAGACGACGTTCTCGACGAGCGCGAAGCCGAGCCCGCTCGCGGCCCCGAGCACGAGCCCCTCGACCACGTTGTCGAACTCGTCGTGGAGGACGCGCAGGAGCACGAGCACGGCCAGGCCCTTGACGACCTCCTCGACGACCGGCGCGACGACGATCGCCGTGAGCCCCCACACGTCGGCCTCGCCCGTGAGCCGCGCGAGCGTCGACCCGCCGAGCCCGTTGAGGGCGAGCGCGAAGCCGCACCCGACCGTCCCGCCCCAGCAGATGCACGCGAGGAGGTTCGACCAGGGGATCTGGTCGTTGCGGTCGAGCGCCTTGATCAGGAGCGTGCAGGGGAGCACGGGCGCGAGCGCGAACAGGGTCGCGCGCAGGAACAGGTCCGGGTGCGCGCGCGCCGTCGGTAGCACGACCCGGTCGAGGAGGAGGAGCGCGCCCAGGAGCCCGAGCACGCCCAGGATCCCGAAGAACACGAGCCGGCGCCGCTTGAGCCGGAGCGCCGGGAGGCGCCCGCTCCCCCCGATCGACACGAAGGACTTGTCGCCCTCGGCGTCGGGGTCGACGCCGAGCACGGTCTGCCCCATGTGGAACACGCCGTCGTCGTCGAAGCCCGCGAGCGAGGGCGGGGCCGCGATCGACGGCGTGACCGGCGTGAGCGGGTCGTGCCCCGGGCGCGGCGCGGCGCCGGGGAGCTCCTCGAACGCGAGCTCGGTCTCGCCCAGGGTCAGCCGGTCGCCGGGCGCGAGCGGTCGCCGGTCGTCGACGCGCTTGCGCCCGACCCAGGTCCCGTGCTGGCTGCGGTTCACGAGGACCCACCCGGACGCCTCGCGGACGAGCTCGGCGTGGACGCGCGAGAGGGTCGCGTCGTCGGGCAGGCGCACGGCCGCGTCGTGCCCGCGCCCGAGCGTGATCGGACCGGGCGCGGGGTCGGGCAGCGCGAACGACTCGCCGCTCCGCGGCCCGGACACGATCCGCAGGCGGTGCACGCGCCCTCCGCGCGCATGCTACTCGCGGCGCCAGGCCCCGCGCACGGGGCGGACGTTTGCGCGGGCAATTGCGCCGAGGGACACTGGAGCGCCCCGGGCAGCGCCGGGGCGAGGCGCGCGGCGCGGGGCGAGGCACGGCGTGAGCGAGGGCGGGCGGGCGGGGTGGGCGTCGTCGGGGCCGCAGCTCCGCCGGCTCGTCGAGGCCGCGATCGAGGACGAGGACCGCCGGCTGCGGGCCCTCGAGGCGCGCGTGCGCGAGCTCCTCGCCGGGTCGCCGGGCGGCGCGGTGGCCGGGGCCGGGGGCGACGGCCCGCCGGCGG
>JANJTH010000499.1 GCA_024711205.1 Planctomycetota bacterium
CGAGCGCCGGGGGGCGGCGGGGGCCGAGGCCCGGACCTCGAGCCGCCACCACGCCGCGCGCTCGCGCGGGGGGGCGCCCGCCCCCGTGACGCGCCGCCGGACGCCCACGTCCCACACGCCCTCGAGGTCGCGCGCGAGCGCCTCCGCGGGGGCCGTCGCCGCCGGCTCCCCCGCCCCGGCCGCGGCGAGCGCGAGCGTCACCGCGAGCAGGCCGGGCCCGACCGCGCCCCGGCGGCGGTCGCGCGCCCTCACTCGCCCGTGGCCGCCCACTTCTTCCAGCGCGCCGCGTCGAACTCGAAGCTGGCCTTGCCGGGCCGGAAGGCGTCGAGACCCGCGAGCGCCCCCCAGCGGACCTTCTTCTCCGGGTGCAGGAGGCGGTCGATCAGGGCGGGGAGGTGCTCCGCGAGCCCGAGGCGACCGACCGCGAGGCAGGCGGCCACCTGGACGTCCAGGTCCGGGTCGGCGAGCGCGGGGCCGACGTCGTGCGTGGCGCGCACGTCGCCCAGGGTCGCGAGCGCGTCGAGCGCCGCGCAGCGGACGTTCGGGGCCGGGTCGTCCCGCGCGGCGTTCCCGAGCGGGCGGAGCAGGTCCGGCTTGCGCGTCGCGCCGAGCGCCTTGGCCGCGGCCGCCCGGAGCGACGGCTGGCCCTGCGTCAGCGCCTCGAGCAGCGGGTCGACCGCCTCGGGCGGCGGGCCGCGCCGCCCGAGCATCCACGCCGACACGACGGCGAGCTGGTCGCGCGCGCGGACGTGCTCGAGCTGCGCCGCGGGGCTGCCCCACAGGCGGGCGGCCAGGCCCACGAGGACGACGAGCGGCAGCCCCAGCGCGACCGCGAGCAGGCGCGAGCCGCGGTTGGAGCGCATCTCGAAGGGGATCTCGCGCTGCACCCCCCGAGTGTAGCCTGCGCGGGCGCCCTTCCGGGCCCTGGGCCGAGGCGCGGCAGGCTACGCTCGGCGCGTGGCCGGCTCGCTCGTGCGCGTCCTGTTCTTCCTGGCCGGCCTGTCGAGCCTCACCCTGGGCGTCGTCGGGGCCTTCCTGCCGCTCCTCCCGACCGTGCCGTTCCTCCTGCTCGCGGCCGGGTGCTTCGCGCGCAGCAGCGCGCGCGTCCACCGCTGGCTGCTCGGGCACCCGCGCCTCGGGCCCCCCGTCCGCGCCTGGCAGGAGCACGGGGCGATCGCGCCCCGGGCCAAGCTCCTGGCCGGCGCGCTCCTCCTCGGCTCGGCCGTCTACGCGCTCACGGGCATGGACGCGCCGCCCTGGCTCCGCGCCACGACCGTGGGCGTGTCGCTCGCAGCGCTCACGTTCGTGCTCACGCGGCCGGCCGGCCCGCTCCAGCCGACCGGCGTCGACCCGGCGCCCTGAGGTCCCGCGGGGCCCGGCGCGGAGCCCTCGAAGTCGTCGCCGGCTCGGCCCCGCTCGCCGACGACGCCGCCTGGTTCGGGGGTCACGACCCGCAGCCCCTCCAGGAGTGCCCGAGTCGCTCCCGCCTCGCAGGCGACGCCGAGGGCCTTTTCGTGGCGTCTCAGGCCCCGGGGCGCGCCACGCGGACGACGAGGAGCGGGCAGTCGACGTGCCGGATCACGGCGTCCGCGACGGAGCCGAACCAGCGCTTGGCCGCCCCGCCCTGGCTGTGCGACGTCATGGCCAGGAGCTCGACGACCTCCGAGCGCACCGCGTCGACGATCGCCGTCGCCGGGTCGCCCGTCGCCGCGAGCGTCCGCACCTCGACGCCGGCGGCGGCGAGCCGCGCCCGCGCGCCCTCGAGCTCGGCCAGGCTCCCCGCGCGGTCGTCCTCGTAGGGGTCGACGTGGAGGAGCACGACCTCGGAGCGGTGCTCGCGCGCGAGCTCCTCGACCGGCTCGAGGATCGTGGCCGAGGTCGCCGTGCCGTCGAGCGGCACGAGGATCCGCCGGAACCCGAGCGCCGGGTCGAGCGGGAGCGCGCTCCGGCTGCAGAGGAGCAGCGGGCACGGGCAGCGCTCGAGGACCCGCTCGGCCACCGCGCCGCGCGCGGCGCTGCTGTCGCCCTCGCCGTGCGTCGCCATGACGAGCAGCGCGGGGCCGACGACCCGCGCCAGGCGGAGCACCTCCTCCGCGGGGTCGCCGGCGAGCACGAACGGCTCGAGCCGGAGCCCCGAGCGGCGCACCTCGTCGGCGACGCGGGCCAGGTGCGCGACGGCCTCGTCGACCTCGCCCGCCGGCCGCGCAGGGTCGGGGGCGGCGACCACCTGCGCGAGCACGACCTCGGTCTCGCGCAGGCGCGGCAGGCGGTCGACGACGCTCAGGATCCGGTGGCTGACGGGCGAGCCGTCGACGGGGACCAGGACGCGCATGGGGGCTTCCCTCCTGCCCCGGATCGTCGCCGCCGGGGCCGCGGCGCGCAAACCCTCGCACGGGGGCCGGCCGGGGCGCGGCCGCGCCCCGAGCCGCCCGCTATCGGTGGCCGGGGTCGATCCCCATGCCCCGGCGGTCGGGTCCGGCCGGGCGCGCGGGCAGGCGCGGCGGGGACCGCTCGAGCTCCGCCAGGAGGTGGCGGATCGCGGCCTCGAGCTGCACGTCGACGTCGCCCTGCATGGCCGCCGGGTCGTCGACCACCTCGACGTCCGGGTCGACGCCGTGGCCCTCGATGCTCCAGCGGCCGTCGCGCGTGTAGTAGCCGAACGTCGGCACGGTCACGCCGCCGCCGTCGATCAGGCGCGGGTTGCCCGAGATCCCGACGAGCCCGCCCCAGGTCCGCGTGCCGATCAGCTTCCCGAGCCCGGCCTGCCGGAAGTAGGCCGGGAACGCGTCGCCGCCCGAGCCGGCGAGCCCGTTGATCAGCATGCACTTCGGCCCGTGGTGCGCGTCGGGCGGCCACACCCAGTCGGCGCCGTCGCGCAGGGCCCACAGGTTCGTGAGGGGGCGGTTCAGGAGCTCGACGAACCGGGTCGGGATCTGCCCGCCGCCGTTCCAGCGGTCGTCGACGATCAGGGCCTCGGTGTGGAGCTGACCGAAGAGCTGGCGCACGAGCTCGTTCTGGCCGTTGACCCCCGTGTCGGGGACGTGGACGTAGCCCACGCGCCCGCCGGTGGCCGCCGCGACGCGCGCGCGACGCGCCTCGACCCAGGCCCGGTAGCGGAGCGCGTCCTCGCTCGCGAGGCACGTCACGACGACGCGGCGCGCGGCCTCGTCGAGGGCGGGCCGCGCGCTCACCGTGAGCGTGACCGTCTCGCCGGCGAGCCCGACGAACGCGGCCCACGGGTCGCGCGCGGGGTCCACGGGCCGGCCCTCGACGGCGAGCAGGTAGTCGCCCGCGGCGACGTCCACGCCCGGCTGCGAGAGCGGCCCGCGCCCGTCGTCGTCCCAGGGCGCGCCCTCGACGATCCGGGCGATCCGGTAGGCGGCCCGGCCGTCCTCGCCCACGACGCGCTCGAAGTCGCAGCCGAGCAGGCCGACCGGCACGACGGGCGGGCGCTCCTCGTCGCCGCCGCCGTAGTAGGCGTGGCCGACGTTGAGCTCGGAGATCATCTCGCGGATCAGGACGCTCACGTCCTCGCGCGTCGCGCAGTCGGGCAGCATGGCCTCGTGCTGGGCCCACACGGCCGGCCAGTCGACGCCGTGGAGCCCGGCGTCGTAGAAGAAGTCGCGCTGGAGCCGCCAGGCCTCGCGCAGGAGCTGCCGCCACTCGGCGCGCGGCGCGACCTCGACGTGCATGCCGTCCGTCGAGACGGGCCGCGGCTTCGCGCCGGCCTTGGGCTCGTGGTAGGCGAGCCGGTCGCCCGCGCGCACGAGCGCGAGCTTGCCGTCGGCCGTGAGCGCGAACCCGTCGAGCGGGCCCGCGGACACGACCTCCTCCTCGCGCCCGTCCCCGCGCGCGTCCTTGCCCTCGGCGCGGGGGCCCTTCGGCTCGGCCAGGTCGAGGCGCCGCAGCGAGGCCTCGCCCGGGAAGCCCCGGCTCGTCGTCCGCACGTAGAGGAGCGCGCCGTCGTGGGCGACGGCCAGCCCGCGGAACACGCCCGGCTCGACGGGGAGCGGGACGGCGCGCCGCTCGAACCCCTCGAGGTCGATCACGACCGGGGCCGGCTTCGCGGGCGCCGCGGGCTTCGCGGGCTCCTCGCCGGGCGCCGCGGGCCCGTCGGGCCCCGCCGGCTTCGCGGGCTCCTCGCCGGGCGCCGCGGGCGCGCTCGGCTCCTCGTCGACCCGCGGCGCGAAGGGCGAGGGCGCCCCGCGCTGGAGCGGGACGGCCAGGAGCGCCTGCGTGTTGCCGTAGACGAACGACGTCTCGAGGTCGCCGTAGCTCGGCCGGAACGCGCGGCTGCTCGCGAAGAGGAGCAGCTTGCCCGCGCGATCGAAGCAGGGCTCGACGTCGGCGAACGCGCCGCTCGTGACCTGGTGGCGCGCGCCCTGCTCGACGTCGTGGAGCCACAGCGCCGGCTGGCGGCGCGGCGCGGCCGGGCGGCTGTAGGCGAGCCAGCGCCCGTCGGGCGACCAGCGCGGCGCGAGCAGGCGGCCCCCCGGGTGCTGGTCCACGAGCGCGGTCTCGCCGGTCTCGACGACGGTCAGGAACAGCCGGCCGGCCTTGTCGCCGTGGGCGAGCCGCGCGGAGTCGGGGGACCACACGAGCCCCAGCCGGTGGCCCGCCCCGTCGCGCGTGAGCCGGCGCGGCGCGCCGGACCCGTCGGCGGGCCGGACCCACAGCTCGTACTCGCCGGTCGCGTCGGAGAAGTAGGCGATCGCGCGCCCGTCGGGGCTCCAGGCGGGCTCGCGCTCGGCCGCGCCGCTCGTGGCCTCGAGCACGCGCGGGGCGCCCCGCTCGGCCGGGAGCGTCCACACGTCGCCGCGCGCCTCGACGACGACGCGCTTGCCCGTGGGCGACGGCGCGACCGGACCGAGGACCCGCGCCGCGTCGACCCGGCGCGGCCGGAGCGTGGGCCGCGCCCCCGGGACGACCACGTCGAGCGCGCGCGACGCCTCGGTCGCCAGGTCGAGCAGCCGGAGCTCGCGCCCGACCGAGAACACGACCTCGCCCTTCCCGTCCGGCCCGGGGCCGACGGCCGGGAAGCGCACGTCGGCCTGCGCGAACCGCGTGACCTGCCGCCGCGCGCCGGTCGCAGGCTCGAACACCCACACGTTGAGCCGGTGCTCGGGCCCGGCGTCGCTCACGTAGTAGAGGCGCTCGCCGTGCCACATGGGCTGCGAGTCGGTCCCCGACCAGTCGGTCACGCGGCGCGCCGTGCGCTCGCGCAGGTGGAACAGCCACAGGTCCGTCGCCATGCCGCCCTGGTAGCGCTTCCAGGTCGCCCAGTCGTGCGTGTGCGGCGCGTAGGCGAGCCACGTCCCCGTCGCGTCGATCGCGCCGAAGGCCCCGTAGGGGACGGGCAGGAGCGCGGGCAGGCCGCCCTCGGGCGCGACCGTGAAGAGCTGCTCCTGCCGGCGCTGGCCCTGCGTGCCGCGGGCGAAGAACAGGAGCCGCCCGTCGGCCGTCCAGTCGCACAGGACCTCGGCCGCGGGGTGGTGCGTGACCCGACGGGGCACCCCGCCCTCGAGCGGGACCGTGTAGAGGTCCGTGCCGCCGTCGTAGTTGCCGACGAACGCGATCGTGCGCCCGTCGGGGGCGAAGCGGGGGAAGCTCACGGGGCCAGGCGGGGCCGCGAGCGGCGTCGCCCGCCCGCCCTCGCGCGGGACCGTCCACAGGTCGTTCGCGTAGGCGAACACGACGTGCGTCGCGCTCACGTCGGGCGTGCGCATCATGCCCGCGTGCGGGCGGACGTCGCGCGCGTCCTGCGCGCGGGCGGGCGCGAGCGCGCTGAGGACGAGGGCGAGCGCGAGGGGCAGGCGACGGGCCACGGGGAGGCTCCTCCCCGCGGCACGTCGCTTGTCGGCCCCGGGGCGCGGCAGGGTAGCAGGGGCGGCGGGCGAGCAGGCGCCGGCGCAGGCCGCGGGCGGGCCCGCACGACGGACGGGCGCCGTCGTCGAGTCGGTCGATCTGCGCGGTCGGACCCGGGTCCGTGACGCGGAGCGGGGGACCGCCCCGCGCTCGGCGGCCGACCGCCGCCCGGGCGGCCGAGCCCTGCGCGCAGGCGCCCGGCCGGACGACCTCGAGCGCCGCTGCGAGCGCGACGGATCCGGGGCCGCGGTCGAGCGACCGCGGGTGGCCCCTGCCGCCCGGAGCTCCGCGCTCGCGGGGGGCTGCTCGACCGGTCGGACCGGGACCTGCGTGGGGCCCGGGCTCGCCGCGCATGCGGGCGCGCGCGCGAGCGGCTGCGCGGACGGGGGGAGGACCGCCCGGGCCCGGCGGGGAGGGCCCGGGGCACGAGCCTCGGCGTGGTGCAGACCCTCGCGCTGGGCGCGCACCGGGGAGGACTCGCTCGTTCCTCGCCTCGGGCCCGGCCTCGCGGCTCCGCGCGGCCCCTGATAGCCTGCGCGGCCTCGTGAGCGCCCTCGACCCTGCCTCCCCCCCGGCCTCCGACGCGCCCCCGGGCTCCGACGCGCCCACGGGCTCCGACGCGCCCGCGGCCTCCGACGCGCCCGCGGCCTCCGACGCGCCCGCGGCCTCCGACGGGCCCGCGGCCTCCGACGGGCCCGCGGCCTCCGACGGGCCCGCGGCCCCCGACGCGCCCCCGGCCTCCGACGCGCCCCCGGCCCCTCGCCCCGACCCCGCCGCGCTCGCGCAGGCCGCGGTCGAGGCCCGCCTGCGCCGGCTCTACGGGGCGACCGCGCTCTCGGCGCTGCTCCTGTTCGCCTCGTTCCACCCGCTCGACCTGGGCTGGCTGGCCCACGTCGCGCTCGTGCCGCTGCTGTGGGTCGCCGCGACCGAGGGCCGCGTCGCCGCCGGGGTCGTCAGCTACGCCGCCGTCGCGCTGTTCCACGTCGTCGGCCTGGCCTGGATCGCCGTCGTCTCGCCGCCCGGCTGGCTCGTGACGGCGCTCCTCGAGGGCTTCTACGGCGTCGCGCTCGTGTGCCTGCCCGTGTGGATCCGCGGCCGGACCGGCGTCCCGCTCGTGGCCTCGCTCCCGGCGCTCGGGGCCGCGCTCGAGTGCCTGCGCGGGAACACGCCGTTCATCGCGTTCCCCTGGCTGCTCCTCGGCCACTCGCAGCACGACCTGACGCACGTGATCCAGGTCGCCGACGTGACGTCGGTCTACGGGCTCACGTTCCTCGTGCTCTGCTCGAACGGCGCGCTCGCCGACGCCGCGCTGCTCGTGCGGGCGCGGCTGCGGGCCGAGCGCGACCTCGACGACCGCGACCGGCGGCGGCTCCTCGTGTGGGCGCTCGTGCCGCTCGGGCTGCTCGCGGTCGCCTGGACCTACGGGGTCCTGCGCGTCCGGCAGGTCCGCGCGGCGACCCGCGAGGGGCCGAACGTCCTCGTCGTCCAGCCCGACTTCCCGCAGTCGATCAAGGACGCCCCGGCGTCGTCGTTCGAGGTCGCGGCCGCGAACCTGCGCCTCTCGCGCCAGGCGCTCGAGCGGCGCGTCGGCGCCGACGCCGCCCCGATCGACCTCCTCCTCTGGAGCGAGACCATGTGGCCCTGGCCCGTCCCCGACGCGCGGACGGAGGCCGGCGCGGAGGCGTGGCAGGCCTGGCTGAAGGCCGAGCACGACCACGGCTCACCCTCGCGCGCGGCGGCGATCGAGAGCTACTCGCGCCAGCTCCTCGCGCTGCCCGTCGTCGCGGGCGCGCCGCTCGTCGTGGGCGCCGTGGACCACGCGCTCGCGGGCGGGCGCCCGCACAACGCGGTCTACGCGCTCTCGCCGCGGCCCGGGGAGGGCGTCGTCGCCCGCTACGACAAGATCGCGCTCGTCCCCGCGAGCGAGTTCATTCCGGGCGAGGGCACGCTCCTGTTCGGCTGGCTGTACCGCCTGATCAAGTCGTTCATCCCCGAGCAGTTCGGGTTCGTCGAGTTCGAGCCGGGCGCCGGGCCCGTCCTCGTGGCCGTGGGTGAGGGCGAGCGCGCGGAGCAGGTCGCGCCGAGCATCTGCTTCGAGATCTCGTTCCCCGAGCTCCTGCGCGCGGCCGTGCGCGCGGGCGCCACGGTCCACGTGTGCGCCGCGAACGACGCGTGGTTCGTGCGGGGCGGGCGCGGGCAGGCCGCCGAGACGGCGCAGCTCGCGCTCGCGCGCGACCACGCGGTGTTCCGCGCGATCGAGGGCCGGCGCGGCGTCGTCCGCTGCGTGAACCGCGGCGTCTCGCTCGTCGTCGCGCCCACGGGCGAGGTGACCGAGGAGCTCGTGCGCGTCGTCGACGGCAAGCCGACCCGCGTCGGCGTCGAGGGGACCTTCGTCGCGCGCGCGCCCACGACCTCGCTCACGACCGTCTACACGGCCGCGGGCAACCTGTTCGCCTGGCTGTGCGGGCTGTGGGCCGTGGCCCTCGCCGCCCTCGCCTGGCGCGGCGTCCGCCTCCGCCCCGACCCCGAGGAGGGCGGCGTGCCCGCCCCGGCCCCGTTCGCCGGCGAGCCCCCGGACCGGGCCGGGCCGCCCGCGTGAGGCGGGCGCTGGTCACGGGGGTCACCGGCCAGGACGGCTCGTACCTGGCCGAGCTCCTGCTCGGCAAGGGCTACGAGGTGTGGGGGCTCGTGCGCCGCAGCTCGGGCGCCGGCGCGGCCCGGCTCGCCCACCTCGCCCCCGACCAGCGCGCGCGGCTGCGCCTCGTCGAGGGCGACATGACCGACCCGAGCTCCCTGCGCAAGGCGGTCCGCGAGGCCCGCCCCGACGAGGTCTACAACCTCGCGGCCCAGAGCCACGTGCGGGTCAGCTTCGACCTCCCCGAGCACACGGCGGCCGTGACCGGCCTCGGCGCGCTCCACCTGCTCGAGGCGCTCCGCGAGGGCGGGCACCGGCCGCGCTACTACCAGGCCTCGTCGTCGGAGCAGTTCGGGCGGGCCCGCGAGGCGCCGCAGCGCGAGTCGACGCCGTTCGCGCCGTGCAGCCCCTACGCGGTCGCGAAGGTGTTCGCCCACGAGACGACCGTGAGCTACCGGGAGGCCTACGGCCTCCACGCGAGCACGGGGATCCTGTTCAACCACGAGTCGCCCCGCCGGGGCGAGGCGTTCGTGACGCGCAAGATCACGCGCGCCGCCGCGCGGATCCGCCGCGGGCTCCAGCGCGAGCTGCTCCTCGGCGACCTCGACGCGCGGCGCGACTGGGGCTTCGCGGGCGACTACGTGGACGCCATGTGGCGCATGCTCCAGCAGGACGCGCCCGGCGACTACGTGGTCGCGACCGGCGTGACCCACAGCGTGCGCGACGTGCTCGACCGGGCCTTCGGGCGCGTCGGCCTCGACTGGAGCCACCACGTCCAGCTCGACCCCCGCTTCCGCCGGCCGGTCGAGGTCGCGGCCCTCGTCGGCGACGCGACGAAGGCCCGGGCCGCGCTCGGCTGGGCCCCCACGGTCGACTTCGCCGGGCTGATCGACATGATGGTCGACCACGACCTCGCGCTCGCCGACGCCGAGGCCCGCGGCGGGACGCCGCCGCCGCCCGCCCCCGAGCCGGCGTAGGCCCTACGCGGCCCGGGGGTGCTGGCGCCGGTGCGCCATGACTCCCGTTCGTCGCGAGAGGACGGCGAGCCTCCTCCACGACCGCGGGAACGGGAACGGGAACGGGAAGAGGGGGCCCCCGGCCCCTGGTCACGTGCGCTGGCGCGTCGCCGCGCTACTTCTTGGCGCCGCCGTCGGCCGGAGCGTCGGCGCCGCGCGCGAGCGTGAAGCGCGCGTAGGGCTGGTCGCAGGCGGGCGCCCCGTCCGGCGCCGCGACGGCGACCCAGGCCTCGAGCGTCTCGGGGCGGAAGATCGCCACGTGGAGGTTGTCCTTCATGGACACCGGGCGCCTCACGAGCTCGATCAGGGCCGGCACGTCGAGCGGGCCCTTCCCCTCGGCCGCGCGGGCCGCGAGGCGCGCGCAGAAGTGCTGGTAGCGGTCGGGGCCCGAGATCACGAGCGCGTCGGCCGGCTGGAGCGCGAGGAACCCGCGCGCGCCGCCCTCGCCCCGGAAGAGCAGCCCGTGCGGGCCCTGCTCGACCCGCAGCCCGCGGGCGAACGCCTTGTCGCCGGCCGCCGCGCCGCGCGGGCGCAGCCCCTCGAACAGCGCGTAGCTCTCGCCCATGCGGATCGTCTCGAACACCTCGGGCGTGGTCCACAGGCCGACCGCGTCGCGGGTCTTCCCGTCCGAGAGCACGTAGTAGTACTCGCAGGTCCGCTTCGTCTCGCGGAAGATCCGCACGGCCTCCTCGAGCGTCCCCGCGCGCTCGAGCGCGTCGCGGAGCAGGAAGCTCATGGGGACGCCGTCCCACATGCCGAGCCCCTGCCCGCCCATCTCGCCGATCGCGACCTGGGCGTCGTTCATGCCCGTCACGGTGCCCACGAACCCCGCGAACCCGACGTCGAGCCAGCGCCGCCCGCCCTCGGGCTCGACGATCCGCACGACCGCCACGTCCTGGAGCCCGAGCCGCGTCATGTAGTCGAGGATCCGCACGTGGAGCAGCGCCCCGCCCGCCGTGTGCGCGCCGCGCAGCGCGATCCCGCTGCAGTGGAACGCCTCGGGGAACAGGTTCCCCGCCTCGACGTCGGCGTAGGGGACGCCCGACCCGTCGGCCAGCCCGCGCATCTCCTCGACGAACCGCGGCGCGAGGTGCGGGCGGAGCATCTCGTGCATGAGGTCGCGCATGAGCAGGTACGCCATGTAGGCGTCGCTCCGCCCGAGCTCGCCCTGCGCGTCGACGACGCGCGCGGTCATGGACCGGACGTCGTCGCGGAGCAGCCGCCCGTGCTGGAAGCCCATCTCGTAGGGCGTCCCGCGCACGTGGAGCACGCGCCGCCCGTCGGCGCGCCGCTCGAGCCAGCCCTTGCCCTCGCGGGCGACGACCTCCCCGGGCGCGTCGGCTCGCCCTGGCGGGGCGTCGGGCGCGCGCGCCGGCTCCTGCGCGGCGAGCGGCGCGAGGTGGAGGAGCGCCGCGAGCGCGGCGAGCGCGAGGGCAGGACGGACCACGGGGACCTCCGGCCGGGCCGAGGCCCTGGCCCCGGGAGCATACGCCCGGGCCGGGCCGAGCGCGAACCGGGCTCGCGCCCGGGCGGGGCCCGCCCCCGCGCCCCCCCCCCCCGCGCGCGCCCGCCCCGCACCGCCACGCCGAGCAGCCGCCCAGGCCGGTCCGCGTCCTCGTGGGGAGGCCCCCGCCCGTGGACCACGCGCCGCCCGTCGGCGCGCCGCTCGAGCCAGCCCTTGCCCT
>JANJTH010000526.1 GCA_024711205.1 Planctomycetota bacterium
CCGCCGGCGGCCGGCAGCGTCGCCTCGAGCCGCGCCGCGCCCAGCCTGAGCGTCAGCGCCGACGGACCGCCCGCGTCGAGCCCCGCGGGCCGGAAAACCTCGGCCTCGACCGTCACGAGGCCGTCGGCGTCCGGCTCGACGAGCGCGCCCGCGAGCCGGAGCCCGACGGCCTCGCGCGCGGCGGGCGCGCCCGTGAGGCGCGCCGTCGCCCGCGCGAGCGCGACCGCGCCGTCGTCGAACCGCGCGGTGAAGAAGGCGACGGTGGCCTGGTTCACGTCACGGCACACCGCGTCGCGCGCGGTCGGCGCGAGGCCCTCGCGCGCGGCCTCCCAGGCCGCCTCGAACCGGCGCAGCGCGCGCGCCAGGTCGCCCCGGCCGGCCGGCGCCGCCCGGGTCTCGACGGCGGGGGCCGCCTGCGGCCCCGCGTCGGGCGCCTGCGCCCGCGCGTCTGCGCCCGCGAGCGCGACGGCGAGGCCGACGAGCGCCCCGCGGACCGCGACCCGGCCGACTCCAACCCCGCCCACGGGCACCCTCCCGGGCGGCCAGCCTGGCCCACCCGGGCGACACGCTACCCGACCGCGCCCGCGGCCCCCGGCGCGACGGCGCGCGCCCCCCGGGGGGTGCGCGCCCCCGCCGGGCCCTACTTCATCCGGATGCCCTTCGGCTTCTCGGGCACGGGCTCGTAGGCGCGGAAGATCGCCTGCCAGCCGCCGGCCGCGACGACGGCCCCGATCGCGGCCGCGACCGGCCAGCCGAGCCCGAGCACGTTCGCGCAGAAGCCGGCCGTCCCGACGAGGAACAGGGCGCTCATGCCCCAGGCCTTCTTCTTCGCGCCCTCGACCGTGCCCTGCGTCGTCCACTGATCGAGCTGCTTCTGCTTCTTCTTCTTGCCGGTCCCGTCGTCTTCGCCACGCTCGGCGACCTCGGCCGCGCGGCACGTCCCGCACACGAGGCCGGCCTCGCCGTAGGCGCCGGGCAGCTCGCTCTCCTCGATCTTCGCGGCGCACAGCGCGCAGTGGTACCCCTGCGTCTGCTCGACCTCGTAGGCCCGCTCGGCCGCCTCCGCGTCGATCCCGAGCTCCTCGAGGATCGCCTTGCGCGTGCGGAGCGAGATCCCCGGCGGGTCCCCGGGCACCTTGACCTTGAGGCGGCACCGCTTGCAGCGGACCTCTTCGCCCGCCTTGCTGGCTGCGACGCGGTAGCGCTTCCCGCACGAGCAGGAGAACTCGATCTTCGGCGCGGCGTGCCGCGCGCTCTCGGCTGCGTGGCCCATCGGAACCTCCAGGGTCTGGAAGAGCGGATTGGCGGTGGGTGGGTGGGGCTCGGGTTGCCTCGAGCCCGCTTCGTCCACGCACTCTAGCGCAACGGGAGCGCCGTTCGTGCGCGTCGCTCGGCGCGCCGGGGATTTGACCCAGCGATGACCGAGCACGCCTGTCAATACACGACTTACGCATCCGTTCGTCTCGCGCACGCCCACTCCGCGGTCACCCGACCGTGCCGCTCACCCCGTTCCCCGCGCCGTCGCGACGTCCCCAGCGGAAGGCTTTCCACGAGAATGGCCTGACGCGACGCGACACGGCTTCGCAGCCCCCGCGGCCTCGGACCCATGTGACGGTCCGGTCAGCCGTTGCGGCGAGCGGCCAGGCCACGACCGGGGCCCTGTTCCGGTGGGGCGCATCCGAACTGCAAGTTGCGATCGAGGAGGGGGGGAAGGGGCGCCCTCCGGGCCCTCACGGCCTCCGGAGCGGCGCAGACGGGGGCGGGCCGGCCGGGAACTCGACCGTGAACCGGCTGCCCGCGCCGGGCGTGCTCTCGACCTCGATCGTGCCGCCGAGCAGGTGCGTGAGCTGCCGCACGAGGACGAGGCCCAGGCCGGTGCCCGACTCCGCGCGGGACAGCGAGCGATCGAGCTGGACGAACGGCTCGAACAGGCGGCCGAGCAGCTCCGGCGCCATGCCGACCCCCGTGTCGAGCACCTCGAAGCGGACGCGCGACCCGGGGCACGTCACGGCGAGCGTGACGTGGCCGCCGTTCGGCGTGTACTTGACGGCGTTGTCGAGCAGGTTCCCGAGGAGCTGCCGCAGGCGCGCCTCGTCGGCGAGCACGGTCCAGGCCTCGGGGTCGACCTCGACCGCGAGCGTGTGCCCGCGCCGGGCCGCCTCGACCCCGGCGGCGGCGGCGCACGCGTCGCAGACCGCGCGGACGCTCACGGGGCGTCGCTCGACCTGCGCGAGCCCGGCCGCGAGCTCGGACACGTCGAGCAGGTCCTGGACGAGCGCGAGGAGCTGCCGGCCCTGCCCGTCGATCCGCGCGAGCGCGCCCGCCTGCCGCTCGGTGAGCGGCCCGAGCGAGCGCTCGAGGAGCGCCTCCGTGAGCCCGAGGATCGCGTTGAGCGGGCCGCGCAGCTCGTGGGTCACCCGCGCGAGGAGCGCCTCGCCGGGCGGGAGCTGGAGCGGGGGCGGCGCGCCGCTGCGGCCGATCGGCTTCGGGGGCGTGTTCACCCGACACCTCCCTGCGCCCCCGCCACGGCGCCGTCGGGCCCGCCGCCCTGCGCGGCGCAGGGGAGCTCCACGTCGACGCGGTGGACCCCCGGCTCGCGGGCGACCCGCACGCGCCCCCCGTGGAGCGCGAGGATCTGGTCCATGAGCGCGACCCCGAGCGCCTCGGCCCCGCGCCGCGCCCCGCCCCGCCAGACGGCGGTGCTCGGCGGGCCGGCGGCGCTCGGCGGACCGTCCCCCGCCGCAAGCGCCTCGACGTGGATGCGCGCGACGTCCGCCGCGGGCGCGATCGACGCCGCCATGCGCACGCGCCCCGCGCTGGCGGCCGCCTGGAGGACCCGCTCGACGACGATCGCGAGCGCGCGCTCGACGCGCCGCGCGTCGATCAGGACGACGGCGGGGCGCTCGAACGGCGCGACCTCGAGCGCGACCCCCGCGCGCAGCGCGGCCTCCGCGCAGCGGGCCTCGAGCCCGCGCAGGAGCGCGCCGAGCGCGACCGGCGCGCGGTCGAGCTCGAGCGCGCCCCGCTCGCCGGCCGCGAAGTCGAGCACGTCGCCCAGGCGCTCGAGCAGCGTCCGCCCCGCCCGCTCGATCGCGGCCACGCAGCGCTGCTGCCGCTCCGTGAGCCCGCCGTGGTAGCCGTCGCGCAGGACCTCGGCGTTGCCGAGGATCGTGGCGAGCGGGCCGCGCAGGTCGTGGCCCACCCCGTCGAGGGGGCGGGGGGCCTCGGATCGCTCGTTCACGCCGGCACCTCCTCGGGCCGCCCGAGCTCGACCGTGAACACCGCCCCGCGCGGCGCGTTCGCGCCGACGGCCACGTGGCCCCCGTGCGCCTCGGCCACCGTGCGGCACAGGTAGAGCCCGAGCCCGAACCGGCGCCGGTCGTGGGGGTCGAGGACCTCGTACTTGTCGAAGATCCGGGCGCGCTGCCCCTCCGGGACGCCCGGCCCCTGGTCGGCGACGCGCAGCCGCAGGCGCGTCCCGTTCGCCGCGAGGTCGAGCGTCACGGTCACGGCGCTGCCCTGGGGCCCGTGGCGGAGCGCGTTGGTCAGCAGGTTCTCGACGAGCCGCTGCACGAGCGGTCGGTCGAGCGGCCAGACGTCGGGCGCGCCCGGCGCCTCGACGCGCAGCCCGATCCCCTTGGCCTCGGCCACGACCCGCAGGCCCTCGGTGACGTCGCGCACGAGCTGCCGCGGGTCGCAGGCGTCGCGGCGCAGGCGCATGCGCCCGTCCTCGAGCTTGCTCACGAGCAGGAGCTCGTTGACGAGCGTCTCGAGGCGGCCCGTCTGCGAATGGACCGCCGCCGCGTGGCGGCGCGCGGGCTCGCTCAGGTCGTCGCGGGCGAGCATCAGCTCGGCGTGCCCGCCGATCGCCGAGAGCGGGTTGCGCAGGTCGTGCACGATCATGCGCGCGAGGTCCTCGCGCAGCTCGAGCGCCGCGGCGAGCTCGTCCATCTGGCGCTTCACGCGCAGCATGGAGCGGACCCGCGCGCGCAGCTCGACGCCGCCCACGGGCTTGCAGAGGAACTCGTCCGCGCCGGCGTCGAGGCCCCGCACGAGGTGCTCCTTCTGCGTGAGCGCCGTGACGAGGATGACCGGGACGTGGCGCCAGGCGGCGTCCGCCTTGAGGCGGCGGCACACCTCGAACCCGTCGAGGTCGGGCATCATCACGTCGAGCAGGACCACGTCCGGGTCGACCTCGGGCAGGCGCGCGAGCGCCTCCGCCCCGCGCTCGGCGTGGGCCGTCAGGTAGTCCTCGGGCAGGAGCAGCGCGTCGATCACGTCGCGCGCCGCCGGGTCGTCGTCGACGATGAGCACCGTCGGGCGCGCGACGCGCGCCCCGCTGATCCGCAGGCGCGCGCTGCGCCGGCGCGGCTCGGTCACGCGTCGTCCTCGTCGCCGCCCCGCCGCCCGCGGAGCCCGAGCGTCTGGGCCTTGCGCGTCAGGTGCTTGCGGTCCATGCCGGCGGCGCGGGCGGCGGCGGCGACGTTGCCGTCGTGGCGCGCGAGGAGCGCGCGCACGTAGTCCTCCTCGAAGCGGGCCACGAGCGCGGCCTTCACGTCGGCGAACGGCCGCGCGTCGTCGGGGTCGACGAGCGCCGCGCCGGCCGGGGCGCCGGCCGGGCCCGCCGCCGGCGCGCGC
>JANJTH010000109.1 GCA_024711205.1 Planctomycetota bacterium
GGCCCAGCGCAGCGCGTGGAGGCAGGCGACGTGGACGGCGGCGGCCACGGCGCCTGCGAGGACGGCGCCCCGCCAGCCGAGCGGCCGGTCCGCGCCGCGCTCGATGGCGCAGCCGAGCGGGCCGAGGGCCGCGCCGAGGACGCCCGCGGCGGCCCGGACGCCGGGAGGGGCCACGGGGAGCCCCTCGGCCAGGACGACGGCGCCCGCGGCGAAGAGCGCGAGCGAGGCCGCGTCCGCGGCGCGCGTGTCGAGGAACCCGGCGTGGCCGGCCGGCGGGCCCCGGTGCACGTGATCGACGCTCCGCGCTCGCTCCACGGTCGCGTGCGGGCCGCTCACGGGTCGATCCCGGGCGAGGGCGGACCGCCGGCCGGGGGAGCCCCGGGGGCAGGATGCGGGCGCGAGACCGGGTCGGACGGGGGCGCCGGCCTCGCGGCGGGCTTCGGCGGGCCCCCCGGGCGGGGCTCGAGGCGGCGGGCGAGCGCGCGGGCGAGGCGCACGAGCGCGGCGCGGACCTGCTCGAGGCTCGGGTCGTCCGGGCCGGGGGCCGGGCTCAGCACGAGGTCGAGCCCGGCGGGCAGCGTCCCCTGCGCCTTCTCGAGCCGGAACGCCTCCTGGTAGAGGCGGCGCAGCCGGTTGCGGCGCACGGCCGGGCCGAACCGGCGCGGGATCGCCACCCCGAGGCGCATCCACCCGAGGCCGTTGACGCCCGCGAGGCCGCGGAGCGGGCCGTCGCCGCCCCGCTTGCCCTCGTGGCGCAGGCGCCCGAACTCGGCCCGGCTCTTGACCCGCTCGCCGGGCCCGAGGCGGGCCCCTGCCCGCACGCCGGGGCTCGGCGCGGGGCCTCGTCCCCCGGGCGCGCCCGGGCGGTCCTCGCCGGCAGGCTCGCGGCACCCCGGAGCGCGCCCGGGCACCGCCGCGTCCGCCGCCTGGGCCGCGCTCGCCCGCCCAGGTCCGTCACCGCGCCCCGAGGCCTCGCTCACGCCGGCACCGTAGCACGGCCCGCGCGCGCTCCGCTGCCGTCGCCCACGCGCCTCGCGGGGGGACCGGCCCGTCCCCCTCGGGTCGCGGCCCCTGCGCTGCCTGGACGTCGGGGCGGGCCTGCTACAATCCGCCGGCCCACGGGGGACCGGCCCGGCGAGCGTTCGACCGGATCCGGCGCGGAAGGGTGCCCACGGTGCAGCGGCTCAAGGTCTTGCTGGTCGACGACTCCGGGCTCTCCCGGAAGGTCCAGGCCAAGGTGCTGCGCGAGGTCGGGGTCGACGAGATCGTCGAGGCGAAGAACGGCCTCGACGCCCTCCGGCAGCTCCAGGAGCTCGACTACCAGGTCGGCCTCGTCGTGACCGACTGGAACATGCCCGGCATGGACGGGCTCGCGCTGATCGACGAGCTCCGCAAGTCCGCGAAGGGCCGCCATCTGCCCGTGATCGTGATCTCGAGCGAGGGCGAGGACGACCGGATCGCGCAGGCGTTCGCGCGCGGCGCGAGCAGCTACGTGACGAAGCCGTTCAAGAAGGAGATCCTGGCCCGCAAGATCCAGGCCGTCCGCCTGATCGCCGACCTCGGCGCGAAGGAGACCCCGAAGGCGGGCGACCCGCCGCTCATGGAGGGCGACCTCGAACGGCTCGGCTTCGCGGAGCTCGTCGGGTTCCTCAACTTCTCGAAGAAGACGGGGGAGCTCCTCGTGGACCTCGAGACGGGGCAGGCCGGCGTGTCGCTGCGCGACGGCGAGGTCCAGGACGCCTGGATCGGCCGCTTCGCGAGCGAGGAGGCCTTCCACGCGATCGCCCGCCTCCAGCGCGGGCGGTTCCGCTTCCATGAGGGGCGCCCGCCGCGCGCCCAGCGGATCAAGCAGTCGACCGTGTCGCTCCTCATGGAGTCGATGCGGCTGCTCGACGAGTCGACGCAGGGGACCTGAGCCGGCGCGCGCCGGCGGGCGCCGGTGGGCCGGAGGGGGGCGGGACGAGGATGACCGAGCGGGCGACCGCGCGCCTCGGGGCGGACCTGAGCCTCGTCTTCACGGACTCGGCGGGTCAGCCTCGGATCTTCCCCGTGCCGCAGGGCACGACGACGATCGGCCGCTCCGGCGACAACGACCTCGTGCTCCCCGAGGAGAGCGTCGCCGCGCACCAGGTCGTCGTGCTGCGCGACGGCGACCGGATCGAGCTGCGCGACCTGTTCTCGGGCGAGACGAAGGTCAACGACGCCGCGTGCCGGAGCGGCCCGCTCCAGGCCGGGGACGTGCTCGCGCTCGGGCAGGTCCGGCTCCGGCTCATGAAGGTCGTCCCGCGCCGGACCGCCGCCCTCGGGCCGCGCCTCGCGTCCCCCGACGACGCCCGGACCGACACGGGGCGGCTCGCCCGCCCGACCGCGGCCCTGCCCCGGCCCGGCTCCGACCGCCTCGCGCGGCCCGACCTGCGCGCGTCGACCCAGCGGGTCGGGCGCGCGAGCTCGGACACGGACCGGCACCCACCGCCCCAGGAGCCGCCCGCCCCTGCGCCGGAGGCGCTCGCGCGAGCGCGCGACGAGGGGCGCGAGGAGGGGCGGGCGGAGGCCCGCGCGCGGGAGGCCCAGCGCGAGCGCCGGATCGCGCGCGCCCGGCAGCTCTCCGAGGAGATGCACACCGAGGACGACTTCGAGGTGATCCTCGAGCGCGTCGCGCTCGGGTTCCTCGACGTGTTCGGCGCCGACCGGGCCGTGACGATCCTGTTCGAGGAGGACGGGCGCAACCCGCTCCTCACGGTGGAGCGCCGTCGCGACGGGACCGACGAGGGGACGGGCGTCGCGCAGGAGATCGTGGACCGCTGCCTGCAGGTCCGCACGGTCGTGCGCGTCGCGGGCGGGCACCAGGGCCTGGGCGGGCTCGCCGCGCCGCTCCTGTCCCGGAGCGGCAAGGCGCTCGGCATGCTCTACTTCGAGCGCGTGACCGCGGGCGGGGAGCCGCTCGACGCGACGGACGGGCACCTCATGTCCATGCTCACGAACCAGGCCGCGGCCGTCCTCGCGCCGCTCGTCGGGTGACCGCGCGCCCGTCGGACCCCGAGGAGGTGGCGCTCGAGGTCGCGGGGCTGACCCTCCGCGGCCTGGCGTGGGGCCCGCCCGAGGGGCGCCCGGCGCTCCTGGTCCACGGCTGGCTCGACAACGCGGCCTCGTTCACCGCGCTCGCCCCGCGCCTCGACGGCGTGCGCGCCGTCGCGCTCGACCTGCCCGGGCACGGCCTGAGCGACCACAAGCCGCCCTCGGCGCACTACCACTTCGTCGACTGGGTGGTCGACCTCGCGCGCGCCGCCGACGCGCTCGGCTGGGGGCGGTTCTCGCTCGTCGGGCACTCGCTCGGCGCCGCGATCGCGAGCGTGTTCGCGGGCGCGCTCCCCGCGCGCGTCGAGCGGCTCGTCCTGATCGAGGGGCTGGGGCCGAACGCCTGCCCGGTCGACGAGGCGCCCGAGCGCCTGGCCCGCGCGGTCGAGCAGGCGTCGGGACGCACGCGGCGGCTCCCGCGCGCGCACGAGGACGTCGACGCGGCGGCGGAGCGCCTCCGGCAGGTCGCGCGCGGGCTCTCGCTCGAGGCGGCCCGGCTGCTCGCCGCGCGCGGGACGATGCCCGGGCCCGATGGCGGGCTCGTGTGGCGGGCGGACGCCCGCCTGCGCGCGCTCTCGCCGCTCCGGATCACCGAGGAGCACGTGCGCGCGTTCCTGGGCCGGATCGCCTGCCCGGCCCTGCTCGTGCGCGCGCGCGAGGGGCTCGCCTACGACCCCGAGACGCTCGTGGCCCGGGCCGGCTGCGTGCGCGGGCTGCGGGTCGTCGAGGTCGACGGGCACCACCACGTCCACATGGACGCGCCGGAGGCCGTGGCGGCGCTCGCCGGGCCGTTCCTCCGCGGCGAGGAGGAGGGCGCCCTGGACCCGGGGGACGGCCGGGGGCCCGGCCCGAACGGCGAGGGCGCGGCGGGCATGGGCTTCCGCGCCGGGTCCGACCCGGCCGCGGCGCGCGCCGAGGCGGCCGCGCGCGTGCGGCTCCTCGTCCTCGACGTCGACGGCGTCCTGACCGACGGGCGGCTCGACTACGGGGCGGAGGGCGAGGACCGCAAGCGGTTCCACGTGCGGGACGGGCTTGGGATCAAGCTCCTGCGCCGCGGCGGCGTGTCGGTCGCGCTCCTCTCGGGGCGGCGCGGCGCGCCGCTCGAGGCGCGGGCGCGCGAGCTCGGCTGCGACCGGGTCGTGCTGGGGGTCGAGGCCAAGCTCCCCGCGCTCGAGGCGCTCGCGCGCGACCTCCAGGTCCCGCTCGAGGAGGTCGCCTACATGGGCGACGACCTGATCGACCTGGCCCCGCTCCGGCGCGTCGGCCTGCCCTGCGCGCCCGCGGACGCGGTGCCCGAGGTCCTCGCGCTCGCCCACCACGTGACCCGAGCCCGGGGCGGGGACGGCGCCGCCCGCGAGCTCGCCGAGCACCTGCTCCGCGCGCGCGGCGTGTGGGCCGACCTCGTGGCCGACTACGAGGGCGGGGCCTAGTGTCCCTTCCAACCTAAAGTCAGGGGTTCTCGCTCGGTCTCGTCGCCGCTGGCTGCGTTGCTCGGTCGGTTACAGAGCGCTGCTATGCGCCCTCCCTCGCGCCTTGCCCGCGACGACGATCCCTTCGCGAGAGCCCA
>JANJTH010000234.1 GCA_024711205.1 Planctomycetota bacterium
GGCGGCGCTCGCGCGCGCGCCGGCCGCCCCGGCGCTCCTCCGGCGCGGCCTGGCCGTGCCGCTCGGCGCCGGGCCCGCGCCGGCCTCACCCTCGGCCGGCGGTCCCGGCCGGCCCGCGGCCGGCGAGCCCCGGACGCCGGAGCTCGACCGGCAGCGCCTGGCCGTCGCGCTCAGCCAGCTCGGCGGCCTGACCGTGATCTCGGGCGGGCCGGGGACGGGCAAGACGACGGCCGTGAAGGCGGTCCTCGCGCTGGCGCGGGCGCAGTGGTGGGCGCGGGGCGGCCCGGCGCTGGGGCCGCTGCGGGTCGCGGTGGCGGCGCCGACGGGGAAGGCCGCGGCGCGGATCGGCGAGTCGATCCGCCGCGGGCTGGAGCCGTTCCTCGACGCCTGGTCGGGCGCGCTCGGCCCGGGCGGCTCGCGCGAGGACCTGGCCGGGTTCCTCACGGGGCTCGAGCCGCGCACGCTGCACCGCCTGCTCGGGAGCGACCCGTCGCGCCCGACCCGCTTCCGCCGCGACGCGAAGCGCCCGCTCGAGCACGAGCTCGTGATCGTGGACGAGGCGTCCATGGTCGACCTGGCCCTCTTCGCGCGCCTGCTCGACGCCGTGCGGCCCGAGGCCGCGCTCGTGCTGCTCGGCGACGCGAACCAGCTCGCCTCGGTCGAGGCCGGCAGCGTGCTCGCCGACCTGTGCGGGCCCCGCCGCCAGGGCCGCCTCGCGCTCTCGCCTCCGCTCGCCCGGCGCCTGGCCGACGCGGCCGGGCTCGAGGTCCCCCCGGCCCACGTCGCCGCGGGCACGCCGGCCCTCGGGGACGCGATCGTGCTCCTCGAGCGCGTGCACCGCTTCGGCGCCGAGAGCGGGATCGGCGCCTTCGCGCGCGCCTGCGTGGCGGACCCCGCGCGCCCCGACGACGCCCTGGCCGTGCTCGCCGACCCGCGCTACCCCGACGTGACCCTCCGCGAGCCCCCCGCCGGCGGCCCCATGCCCCCGGACCTCCACGCCCTCGTCGTGGACGGGTTCCGGCCCTACCTCGAGCGCCTGCGCGCCGGGCCGGCCCCCGGCGAGACCGAGGAGGCGCACCACCTGGCCGTCCTCGAGGCCCTCGACGGCTTCCGCGTCCTGTGCGCCCACCGGCGCGGCCCCCTCGGGCGGGCCGGCATGAACGCCTGGATCGAGCGCGCCCTCCGCGGCGCCGCGGCCGGCTTCGAGCCCCGCGCCGGCTTCTACCCCGGCCGCCCGATCCTCGTCACGCGCAACGACTACGTGACGGGCCGCCGGAACGGCGACGTGGGCGTCGTGGTCCCCCACTCGACCCACGGCCTCACCGTCGCCTTCGCCGGCGCCCGCGGGCAGGTCGACTACCTCGCCCCGGCCCGCCTGCCCGCCCACGAGACGGTCTTCGCCATGACGATCCACAAGGCCCAGGGCTCCGAGGTCGCCCACGCCCTCGTGGTCCTCCCTCTCGAGCCCTCGCCGCTCCTCACCCGCGAGCTCGTCTACACGGCCGTCACCCGCGCCAAGGCGCGCGCCACCGTGCTCGCCCGCCCCGCCGCGCTCCGCCACGCCCTCGCCCGCACCGTCCGCCGCGCGACCGGCCTCGAGCCGGCGCTGTGGGGGTGAGGGAACGTACCGCCGGGCAAGGCCGACAGACTGCCGGGATCTCTCCTTGCGCGACGGTCCACGAAGCGGTCTCCGTGCCGCTGTCTACCTGCTGGGGCCAGTCTTCCGCAGTGGCGGCCGACGAGTCACCACAGGTCCAACGTCACCGGCCAACGGTCTCCGCGGGAGACTTGGTCAGGGGCCCCGACCCTCCAGAAGCTCGAGAAGTCGCGACCAGGAAGCTGGCCTCCAGCTCCTTGGGGCGAAGGGGCGCGTGCGAGGGCACGGGCGTGCGCTCTGCCACGAGCCCCGACCAAGGGTCATGGCTATGCTGGGCGTCTCGTGAGTGGACCAACTTACATCGACGATCTCGAGTCCGAGAGCATCCACATTCTCCGCGAGGTGGCGGCGTCGTTCGAACGACCCGTGCTCCTCTACTCGGTGGGCAAGGACTCCACGTGCTTGCTGCACTTGTCGCGCAAGGCGTTCCACCCCGCGCCGATTCCCTTCACTGCTCTTCACGTCGATACCACCTTCAAGTTCGCCGAAATGTACGCATGGCGCGACCACGCCTGCCGCGAAGCTGGCGTCGAGCTACGGGTCCATACCCAACGAGACGGCAGTCGCCTGAGAGTGAACCCCGGGGAGTTCGGCCTCGAGCGGTGCTGCGGCATTTGGAAGACTCGAGGGCTACTCGACGCGCTTGCGGAGGGCGGTCACGACGCCTCGATCGGTGGGGCGCGCCGAGACGAGGAGCGCTCGCGCGCAAAGGAGCGAGTCTTCTCGCTCCGAAACGCAAGCGGTGCGTGGGATCCAAGGCGGCAGCGGCCCGAGCCGTGGCGGCTCTACAACCCGCGCATCGCCCCAGGTGAACACGTTCGTGTCTTCCCGTTGTCAAACTGGACCGAGCTCGATGTTTGGCGCTACATAGACAGAGAGAGCGTGCCCGTCGTTTCACTGTATTTCTCGGCCCGGCGCCGCGTCGTGCTGCGTGGAGGCCAGCCCGTCCCTGTGTCGGCTCGTGCCCCCGCGCGCCCCGGGGAGGCTGTCGAGGAGGTCATGTGCCGCTTCAGGACGTTGGGCTGCGTCCCGTGCACCGGCGCCGTCTTCTCCTCGGCAACGACCGTCGCGGAGGTTGTGGCTGAACTCGAGCGCGAGCGGACTAGCGAGCGCGCCACACGTGCGATCGATCACGATCGAACCGGCTCCATGGAGATCAAGAAGCGCGAGGGCTACTTCTGACTCGGCTACTGCGCGTCGTCTCCCTCGGCAGCGTCGACGACGGAAAATCGACGCTCCTCGGCCGGCTGCTCCTCGAGACCGATGGTGCGCCGCTCGACCAGGTCGCCGAGGCCCGGCGCGCGACCTCACAGGCCTGGGTGGCTGCGACGGGCGAACCGATTGACCCGTCGCTCCTCACCGACGGGCTCCGCGCCGAGCGTGAACAAGGAATCACGATCGACCTCGCTTGGAGGACGCTGACTACTGCGCGGCGCCGCTTCGTCTTGGCTGACGCCCCAGGCCATGTCGACTTCCTACGCAACGTCGCTACGGGCGCTTCGACCGCGGATGCAGCGCTGCTCGTGATCGACGCCCGGACCGGACCCAAGGAGCAGACACGCCGCCATGCCGCGGTCGCGGCGCTCATGGGCGTGCCTTGCGCCGTCATGGTGGTCAACAAGCTTGACCTGGTGGGATTCGATGCCGGCTCATTCCACGCGGCGGAGACCGCTTGCCTCGACGTCGCGCGACGAGTTGGGTTCGAGCGGGTCACCTGCATACCGGTGAGCGCCCTCCACGGCGACAACGTTGTTCGGCCTAGTCCGCGCATCGCATGGTGGCATGGCCCGACGCTCCTCGAAGAGCTCGAGACGCTCGCGCCGGAGCGCGGAGCTGAGGGACCGCTGCGCTTCCCTGTCCAGCTCGTCTTGCGGGCGCCCCACGGAGGACGCGGGCTGGCAGGGACGATCGCGGCCGGGACGATCCGTCCTGGCGACGAGGTCATGATCCAGCCGGCCGGGCGACGCGCCCGCGTGTCGCGAGTGGCGACCTTCGACGGCGACCTCCCTGCAGCGAGCGCCGGTCGGGCGGTCGTCGTCTTCCTCGCAGACGACGTGGACGTCGCGCGCGGCGAACTGCTGGCGCGTCCCGAGCAACCTGCGCAGGTTTCACAGAGATTTCTTGCGACCGCGCTCTGGTTCTGCGATGTGCCCCTCACGCGCGACACCTCCTTCCTCGTACGCCACGCCACGGGCGTCGTCAGCGCACACGTCGAGGCCGTGCTGGACACTCTCGACGTCGAGACTCTCTGCCCTCAGCCCGCCGCTCGTGTTCCGGAGAATGCGATCGGACGGGTCGTCCTCGCGCTCCAGCGCCCGATCCCTATCGATCCCTACGCGTTCGATCGGACGACTGGCGCGGTCGCGCTCATCGACCCGATCACCAACGCGACTACGGGGGTTGGTGTCGTGCTTGAGGCCAACCTCGCCGGGGCGGGAGATCCGAGGCGTGGTCGTGGCACGGCCAAGCTCTTGGGACGTGCCGCGACCCTATGGCTCACCGGCCTGCCGGCTGCCGGCAAGACCACCCTCGCGAAGGCCCTGTGCGACGCTCTGATCGAGGAGGGACTCGCAGCCGCAGTCCTCGACGGAGACGTCCTGCGCGCCGGCCTCTCGCGCGATCTCGGGTTCTCGCCGATGGACCGGGCGGAGCAGGTCCGTCGCGCGGCGGAGGTGGCTCGGCTCATGAACGAGGCCGGCGTCGTGTCGATCGTTGCGCTGGTTTCACCGGAAGAGGCCGCTCGCGAGGCCGCGCGGAGGATCGTGGGGCCGGAGCGTTTCACCCTGTGCTGGGTCTCCACGACGCTCGAGGTATGCCGCCGCCGAGACCCCAAGGGCCATTACGCGCGCGCCGAGGCGGGCGCATTACTCAACTTCACCGGTGTATCCAGCCCCTACGAGCAACCGATCCGGCCGGACGTCGTCGTCGACACCAACGAGACACCGCTCGACGTGAGTGTCCGCGCCCTCCGCGATGCGCTCGCAGCAAGGCTCTCCTTGGACTGAGCCGTCGGTCCGAGCGAGTCAGGGCGTCTCCGTCGCCACTCGCCCTACGCGAGACTGCTCGAAGGGCACGTCGAGTCGGTGCACCCCCTCTCGTCCCAGCCAGTGGACGAGTCGCGCATACCACGTCTCGCTGTAGCAGTAGTCGTCGTAGTTCTCGGCCCCGCCGCGATTCACCGGGCGCTCGTAAAGCTGGAGGCGCCACCGATCGAGTGGTGGTAACAACAACCAGACGACCTCATCCTCGCTGAGCGGAAAGATCGCCGACTCGGGCGCCAATCCCACCACGATCAAGAGTGCTGAGAGGCAGCGGTTGTCCTCATGCCGCTCAATGCGCCGGATCAAGTCGACAAGTCGGCCATTCGCCTCGAGGATGCCCTTGCGAATGCGCGGAGGTCCTACGAGGGGGCCAAGCATGTCGTTCAACTCGACGACCCTTCTGAAACCGTGCGCTGCACTGCCAATGAACGTGGACTTCCCGGCCCCAGGCGGCCCGACGAGCCACGTCAGGCGGGCCCCAGGCGGTAGCGCGAAAGGCTCCACGGAAGTACCTCCTCACCCTCGGAGACTTGGCCTCGGACGGGGTGCCTTGGCACGTCCGTGAAGTCCCAGCGCGCAACACGCGGCAACCAGGAGATGGACCAGGCGCGCCGTGTGCCACTGGACGTGTTAGGGCCAGAGCGATGCCAGCAGCAGGCGTGAAAGACGACGACGTCGCCTGGGCCGAGCCGAGGTAGATGGCCGACCTCTGGCCGGGCCACCGGTCCGCCGTCGTAGCCCTCCTGAGGTTCTCCCGTGTGGAGGTCGATCGGCGGCCCGATGCCGGAGCGGTGCGAGCCTGCAGCAAGCTCGAGGCCGCCGTTGGCCGCATCCATGGGGTCGAGGGCAAGCCAGCTCACCGCGCCTTCCCTGACATCGACGGGCCAAAACGGGAGGTCCTGGTGCCACGGGAACGTCGCGTGGCCAGGCCTCTTCGCCAGGGCCGCGTCCTGAAACGGTATGACCGGCATGCCCATGAGCTTCGAGACCAGCGCGATGAGCCGCTCCAAGACCGTCAGCGTGGCCGTCGACTCGAGGCGCCCCAAGGGGTAGAGCCACTGGTCCATCAAGCGGTCCAGGCCGGGCCGACCTGGGGGGGCCTTCCGCCGGGTGTAGAGCACCTGCCTGGACTTGGGCGCACCTACTTGCTCCAGACCCTCGAAGGCCCGGCGGAGCACTTCAACCTCGGACCGGGTGAGGAAGTCGTGCTGGATCACGTAGCCGTGGCGCGCCAGTCGTGAACGGCTGTCGTCCTGTGTCAAGGTGACTCCCTTGGCGAGGAGGACGCCGCGGGCGTGCCGTCCTCGGCAACGGCCGCGTCCCCGCTTGGTCGAACTCGTCCAAGCCTAGGATCCTCACTACTCAAGTCGGCCAAGTCCACCTAGAAGGAGCTTGTGAGGCGCTGGTTCGTCACCGCGGCAGAAGAGCCTCGGCACAGCCAGCGGTGACGTAGAGGCCTCGACGGGCCCGCGGTCCACTGTGCATGCCACATGGAATCCCGCTTCGGCGACTCGCTGGGCGACGCGCTCGTCCCACGCACCGTCGGGATAGGCAAAGTGGGCCGTACCGCTCTGGCCGAGGACGCATTCGAGGAGGCTCCGCGAGGCGTCCAGTTCGTCTCCGAGCGCCCGATCGTCGCACCCGGTGAGCCTCGCGTGCGTTCTTCCATGGCCACCGACTACCCAGCCTTGCCTGGCTAGTTCAGCAAGGTCCTCCACCCCGAGGTAGAAGTCGGGTGGCCGGGCGGTCGGCGCCAGCGCGACGAGTGCTGTCACGCACCTGCGGAGCGCCTCTGGCCCGAGGCCGGAAAGCCAGCGCTTGACCGGGCCGTTGATCCAGCCCTGCAAGTCGCGCGGCGGCTCGAGGCCCCATGACGCCACGAGTGCACCCAGCCCTGGCACCTCCGCTCCGACCGCCGCGTACAGGGCGTCGAACCACAGGGGCTCGCCGTCCAGGACCGGCGCGGCGCTTGCGAAGCAGGCGGCGCGCACGCCCAACCGCGCACAGATTGGTGCCGCGAGTCGGAGCGTCTCTCCATACCCGTCGTCGAAGGTGATCGCGACGCGGGGACCACGTCCGCCGCCATCCAGAACGAGTTCAGGCAGCGAGACGACTTCGAAGCGCTCCCTGACCCACGCGAGCTGGCGCTCGAGCGCCTCCGGCGTCACCGCCGTGCCCCTGGCAAACCAACACGCCGTCGCCGGGGTCCGTTCGCAGATCCGGTGGTACATCAGGACCCAGGAATTCACGAGCAAGGGCTCGGAGGCGGGAGGAGCGCGAAGACCTTGGCGTGCCGCGACTCGGTCAGGTCGATCCGCCCGCGGAGCGAGCCGGAGCGGCGGTCCAGCCACAGGACCGATGTCTCCGTCCGCGCGTAGTCCGTGTCCCGCCAGGCAAAGCGGGGCGCAGAGCGGATCTCGGTCAGCCCTACGGCGATCCAATCTGGACCGACAGCGAGGCCGCGGCACCACCCGAAGTGGCCCGTCGCCGCGGTATCCGCGACCAGTTCCGGCACCGCCGGGTGGCCGTCGAGGCTCAGCCGCCATACCCGACCGTCGGTCGTCGTCAGCCAGAGTCGCCCGTCAACCCACACGCCGTCATGCGGATGGCCAGGAAGACGAGCGAGGGTGCGCAGGCTCCGCGCACAGCGAACCTCGCGGCCCGCCAGGAGGGTCACCGCCAACCTGCCTTCCACCAGTGCGATGTGGTTGGGGTGGGCGTAGTCACGCACTCTGCTCCGGTGGAACGGTGCGCCAGCGGTGTAGTAGTGCCCGGCCGCGTCGGTCAGCGGAGGTGTTGGCGTAGGCTCCCAGCCGGCGGCGAAGACGCGGCGGAGTTCCTCCCGCGCGACGGCCGCGCCTCGTTGGCGCGCGGCCTCGAACCACGCGGGCGTCAGCCCGATCCGGCCGACGAACGAGCCCGCGAGGTCGAACACCTCGACCGAGTCGAGGCCCGTGTTGCAGACGTAGATGTGGCCGTCGGCCACGCAAACGTCGTGGAGGTCATTGAAGTCCGGCTGGTGGAGTTGCCCGTCATGGTGGCCGGTCGCGATGTCGAACCTCCACACGGAGTCGAAGCCGCACACGAGGAGCGAACCGTCGGGGTGCCAGTCAGCACCTGTCAGCCCCTTCGTCGGGACACGGTGCGGCTCCGGCGGGACAAACGAAATGACTCGCTCGCGCCTCCCGTGCGCCAGGTCGATCTGATCGACGAAACCCTCGCCGACACCGTCGAAGTAGCCGCCAGTGACGAAGAGCTTCACTGCCCACCGGCGCCAGGCAGCGAACGCCACCCACTTCCGACATCGCCCGCGTCCCGCCGTCGGCCGACCAGCTCGCGACAAGCCGCGACGACCTCAGCGACGTCGGCGCAACCGCGGATCGGGACGTCCCCCCGCGCATCGAGGCACTTCCCAGCGAGCCTCCCACCCCAGCCCTCCCGCCCCAGCACCACGATGGGCCGGTCGAGTTGCCAGGCGAGCGCGAGCTCACTCAGGGTCCCCGAGCCGCCCCCGACGGCGACGACGACGTCGGACATGGCGACGACCAGCACGTTTCGCGCGAGTTGGAGCCCGGTCGGGACCACGATGTCGCACCACCGATTCGCCTCGGACGCCCGATAGGAAGGCACGACACCGACGATCAAACCTTCGCGCCACTCGGGCGCCTCGCGCGCCCCCTGGCTCACGGCCTCCATGACGCCGCCCAGGCCGCCGGTGACGATCCGGAAGCTCTCGGCGATCAGCGCGGCCCCGAGCTCTCTTGCCTCCTGGACCCTGCATGGATCAGCCAGGGCGGCGTCACCCACGACGCTCACGACATGCCTGCGCGTATTCATTGAGCGCACTCCTGGACGATGAGAGTCGCGCGATCCTGGAGCTCTCGGGCAACCGAGGGACAGCGGAGCGGGTCGCCGAACTCCTGGGAAAGAAGCCCCGCCACAGCACCCGGCACGCACGTTCTGCCCCAATCGAGAACGGCTCGCAGGGCATCCAGGCTGTGCACCGGGACCCACCCGGGCGCCTGCGACAGCAGGCTCTCCAACCGTGCGATCGTCGCTGCAATTGCGGACGTGGCCTGCTCGATGCGTGCAATGCGCGCGTCGAGGAATGAGCGCGGGTCGCCGACGCCGCCTAGGCGCGCCTCGACTGCCCGCGCAAGTGCGGCACCCAGGGTGTCCGCCAGGAGCCCGCGCGCAAGCTCGCCGGGCGCAGGCCAAGCACACCCGCGCGGGCGCCGGTGGAGCACCGAGAAGCCGGAGGAGCGCACTCGCCCAGGTCGCCGGCGAGCCAGGCATTGAGCGCCGATCATGTCGCTCCGCCGGGTCTCGATGCCCGTGACGATCGCACTCGGATACTCGTGCTCGAGGAACGCCTCAACGTCGAAGAAGATTGCGTTGGCCCCCCGGCGGAGGCTCCCCCCGAGGCAGCCGAAGCGGAGCTCCTGGGCCAAGATCGGGCGGGTGACGGCCGCGCCGAGCGGCACGTGAGAGACTTCGGCGAGGAGCTCGGCGCACGCACCTGCCACTGTGAGGCCGGGTCGACGCGGTAGCCACGTCACGACCGACTCCCACGCTGGTCGCGGGCGATCGAGTGAGAGGTCGTAGTAGGCGTCCAGGCCATTCAGGACCTCGAGCGCGTGAGGGTCGGGCTCCCAACAGGACGCCGGCTCGCGCGCGAACAACAGCGTGAGGTTCGCGGCGACGTCGGACAGCGTCGTCGCGAGCATCGCCGTCGCCGGCACCGGCGGGTCCCCTGACACCTCCCCGATCAGGAGGTCAACGTTCGGGTTTTCGGCCCCGAAGGCGAGCAGGAAACGGACGTGGTCATGGAGCGCCCGGACCTCGAGGTGGTCCTCGGCCCAGATCAGGTGAAGGAGACGCACGTCGTCGTCCAAGGCCCAGAGGAAGCCTGGCCTGGGCTCGTTGCGCAGCGCCCGGGCCATTTCGCGCAGCCGCAGCCGGCACGGCGCGATGCCATCGCCCGGACGGTCGCTCGCGTCGACCCTGACCGTGATCCCCCGGCTGCGGAGGCGCGCGACAGTACGCTCGTTGGCCAAAAGGTTGGCCTCCTGCGCGCTGTTCTCCACGAGAAGGATCCCGAGCGGGAGCTGGGCTGCCTCTGCCTGTCTTGCGAGGTCATCGCAGAGCAGGCTGAGCGAGCCGGGTCGGTCGGTGGTCACGATCGCGGCCCACCACCCCGGCGCCTCGCGCTTCAAGCCCGCGCTCCAGGCCAAGCGGCCAACGCCTCGGCAATGGGCAGCGCGCCGAGCCCGAGTTCGTCGGATAGCACCGGCGCGATCTGTTCGCTCAACAGGGTCGTCCGCTCGTGCCTACCCACATGGTATCGCGTTACCACATGGTCACGGATCGTGATCATGTAAGTGGAGGAGATCCGGACCGCCCTGAGTCCAGTGAGGAACGGCCCGAACCCTGGTTCGGCGTGGTGCCGCTCGATCACCCCGGCGAAGTGCGACCACGCGCGTGGACTCGGCGCCGCGCGGTACACCCGACGCCGCGCGGGCTGGTCTGGCGACACCCGTTCGACGAGGAGCCGGTCGCCGTCGGGGCGCGAATCGACGACCCAGCCGAGGTGTGACTGCCGGAGCGGCCGGTCGGCGGGGAATGGAGTGAGGTAGGGCTGGCCATTCCCCACATCGGAGTAGTACGCGCTGCCGTCCACGACTGTCCGCACGAGGAGGTGGTCGTCCTCGTGGGTCACCGCGGCGCCGACGAGCGCAGAGTCGAAGCCCAGCGACCGCAGCAGCGCGAGGAACGCCGAACTCTGGACGTGGCAAGGCCCGCCTAACCCTGCGAGGCAGCGGGACAGGGCCGCGGCAGGTCCGAGAGGCGTTTGGCCCGAGCGCGACGCGGCCAGCAGGTCGATGTTGTGAAATGGCTGAGCGAAGCACCAGGCCGTCTGCAGCGCGGCAAGCAGCCCGAAGCTTGGCGTGGCGGGCTCGACGCCAAGCCGCGTGAGCAGCGCTCGCTGGTCCTCGGGCTGGAGGAGGTCAGGGACCACCGCGAGCCTCTGCAATTTGTGCACCCAGAAGACGCCACCAGCGATCAACGACGCGAAGGTAGACGTCGCGCGCAGTGGACTCGCGACGGACACGTTCCTGCAGCTCGAGGTCGGCCAGGACCTCCTCGAGCTCGCTCGCGAGTTTTGCGGGCATGAGCCCGGTCGCGATCGCAGCCCGGATCACCCGGTCGCTGCGGCCGGGCCCTAGCAGCTCGCCCATGCCCAGGGCACGCTCGTCAAGCAGCCACGCGATCTGGGCCGCGATGTCCCGGCTCGCCGAGAACATGCTTGGCGCGCCAGGACTTCGCCGAGGCAGCGGGAACGCGATCGGCGTCCCCTCGTCCACATCAGACACAGCGCCGAACAGCGGGAACCAGGGTCCATCGAGGCGCTCGCCGGGTCCTACCTCGACGTGCGCCGCGCTCGGGTGCCAACCGGCATGCTCGGGGACGAAGCGGGCTGTCGCAGGGACCCAAAGCGTGAGGTACGCCAGCCGATCCCGCGCCCCGACGTTCGGACCGCTGCCATGCCAGGTGAGCCCGTGAAGGACGACTGTTTCGCCGCGCCGTACTGGCAGCGCGACGAGCCGCGGATCGTCGCGACGGATGGCCCCGCCGGAGGCCAAGAAGTCCTGGGGGGCGCCAGGTCCGTCCCGGTGGGATCCCTCGAGAACCTCGAGGCAGCCCCCGTCCGGGTGGACGTCGAAGGTGGGGCTCCACAGTGAGATGCCGACGCGGTCAAATGGCCAGTAGGCGGAGTCCTGATGCCAAGGGATCGTGCCCGACCGATGGGCGGGCTTGCAGATCGCGTGGTCGTGAAAGAGTCGGACGCCGGAAACGCCAAGGAACCGCTGTGCGGCCCATGGTTGCCGGGTGCGGCGCAGGAGGAGATCCTCGAACTCGGGCGCCTTGCGCCACAGGTCGCGGTTCTGGGGGAACTTCTCGACGAAGGCCGTCGGCTCGAGTTCGACCTTCGACGACGCCTCCTGTACGACCCGCTCCCATCCGCGTCCGACCAGTTCAAGGTCGGCGTCGTCGAGGACCCCGGAGACGATCACGAAGCCGCGCTCGTCGAAGTGCCGCTGGGCCTCGGGGTCGTCCACCTCGAATCGCCTGGCGCCGAGTTCAGGCGTCACGACGCCGCCGCCGCAGCGCGGAGCAAGGCTTGGAATTGCCGGACGCTCAGGTCCAGGTTCCAGGTCGGAATGGACTCGTCAGCCTGGTGGATCCGCGACTCGGGGTCATTGGGGCCGATGGCAAGGTAGGTCGAGTCGCCGACGAGATGGGTCAGAAACGGGCAGTGCTGCGCGCCGAAGGCCTTGTTCAGGTACCGATCGTGTCGCTCCACCTCGCGACCCGCCGCTTCGGGGACCACAGTCGCGGCCGCGATCCAGGGCTCGGTCCGGGGGGTCGGCCTCCGGAGGAGCATGCGCTGTCGGCCGTCGCTCTCGAAGTAGCCCGTCTCCTCGACCCACAGGTCGACGGCTGGAAGTTCGAGGCCAGGGAGTTCTCGATGAGCCGTCGGAGAGCCGACCTCTTCCTCGCCTTCGAGGAGAAGGACCAAGCTCGGGACTTCGCCGCCGAGTTCCTCGAGTGCGAACAGTCGAAGCCAAAGGGGCCCCAGGTTGTCCGCCACGCCACGGCCGTAAAGCCGACCGGACTCGAACTTCGGCTCGAACGGATCGTGACGCCAGCCAGCGCCGGCCTCTTCGACGTCGTAGTGCCCCGTGAGGCCGATGGTCGCGGCGCCGCGCCCCTGGCGGGTGGCCACGAGAATGTCCTGCCCGCCTGGGACCGCAGCAACACGACGCACGTCGAAGCGCAGGGCCTGGAGCCGGGTCTCGAGGAACGACGCGGCGCGTCGAAGCCCGGAAGGATTCGTGGCGGTGGGGGGCGCCTCGAGGACGGTCGCGAGGTCGTCTCGCAGTCGCGTCGCGATGGCACGGTCAGCCGACGAAGTGGTGCAACCGGGCACAGTGCCGCCTCAAGTCGAGCTGCATGCTACATCGGTCGGACGCGCGCGTGCGACTCGCGTATCACTCGCCGAGGACGCGCGGGGTAGAGCTGTTCTTGCCAGGGGCCCGAGCTCGCCGTCTGACCCGGCTGCCAATCCCGGGACGGGGACATGTGACGCCCCGCTGCGCGGCGCCTGGGGAGGCGATGCGCACCCGACTGCCCGCCCACGAGACGGTCTTCGCCATGACGATCCACAAGGCCCAGGGCTCCGAGGTCGCCCACGCCCTCGTGGTCCTCCCCCTCGAGCCCTCCCCGCTCCTCACCCGCGAGCTCGTCTACACGGCCGTCACCCGCGCCAAGGCGCGCGCCACCGTGCTCGCCCGCCCCGCCGTGCTCCGCCAAGCCCTCGCCCGCACCGTCCGCCGCGCGACCGGCCTCGAGCCGGCGCTGTGGGGGTGAAAGAGTGAGTGGGCGGGCGGGTGTTCCATCAGCGGCCGCGCCTGGGCGCTCGACGCCCGGCCGTTGCTTCGAGCTTCCAGGCCGCCCAGAGCAGGTGGAGCCCGCCGGCTTGCCTCTCGTCCCAGAGGGATCCCTCCTCGACCACGGGTAGGCGGCCGACCGCGCTTTGCCGTCCTCGGAGGAACTTCCCCAGCTTGCGCATGGACGTCTGCTGCATGGGCCCGAACGCGCGCACCTCGGCGAGCGCCGCGGGCTGGAGCGACCTGTCGAGCGCTCTCTCGTTCAGGAGCTGATCCCAGCTCTCCGGGACAGCAGGTTGAGAGAAGCAGGTGATCGCGAGCACGGCCCAACGTTCCGCGAGGAGATCCCAGAAGTCCGACGGCCTGTGCCCGTCCCGGAAGCGCCATGCGTGCTGAGGCGCGAACCGCTCCAGCCGCTCGGCGTCGCTCACGAGCTTCGACATCTTGATCGCGCCGAAGGTCGAGGCCTCGACGACGAGGCCGAGTTCCGGGCCCGCGGCGAGCAGGTCGATCCGGCCCGTCTTGGACCTCTGCTTCGGCAGATCGGCCTGGCCGTAGACCGCGAACTTTGGCCCTGAGGAGCGCAGCACCCAGGTGCAGGACGAGGTTCTGCTCGGGGATCGGCTGGTCTTTGGCCCCGTTCAAGCGCCCACAAACACTCAGGCTTGCACCCAGCGACTCACGCGCGCCTGCAAGCGCGCCCTTCAAGGCCTCCGGCGCGGCCCGATCGGCAGGTGCCCTCTTCGCCTTTCCCATGGGGACGCCCCTTTCCTCGCGCTCGATCATGGCCAAGGCGGTGGCACGCCGCCACGCAGCGGGCCCTGTTGCGTGCGGCTCCGGGCATGGCTACGGTCGGGGTCCGCGGGGGCGTGGCGGTGGCGACCTGGTCGTTGTTCGTCGACGAGTCGGGGGACTTCGATCGGGACCTCGGGCTCGGGCGCGAGCAGAGGATCGTCGTCGGGGTCCTCGCGCAGGCAGAAGCCGTGCGCGGGCTCGAGGCGGGGCTGCGCGACGCCCTCCGAGCGAGCGCGCCGTGGATCCCCTGGCCGCCGCACGCGACGCTGCTGCGGCGCCCGGTGTGCCACGCGCTCTGGGTCGGGCCCTGGCTGGGCACGGCCTCGAAGCGCGGCCGGCAGCGGGCGGACGCGGCGATCCGCGCGCGCGACGTGCTCGAGCGGGTCGCGGCCCTGGAGACCCGGGCGCTCACGGCCGCTCTGCAGGCGCGCCCGAAGGCCGATCACGCGCGCCTCCGTCGCCTGGAGGACGCGCTCGAGCGCGCGGACCCGAGCCTCTGGCGCGAGGTCTGCACCCTGGCCGAGGACGTCCGGGACCGCATCACGCAGGCGTTCCTGCGCCTGTCGAGGCCCCCCGCCGAGGGTGCCCTGCCGCGCTGCGTCCTCCTGGCCGCGGGCGAGGCCGCGCGCGGGGAGGAGCCCGCGAGTCGCTTGTCCGGGCGCTACCTCCCGCTCCTCGAGCTCCTGCTCGAGCGGGTCGCGGACGCGCTCACCGCCCTGGGCCTGCGGACGGGTGACCACGAGCACCGCGTCGAGGCCCACCTGCTCGGTCGGGACGTCGAGGACGACGCCCACGAAGAACGGCTGCCCCTCGACCGGGGCCACGTCGATCAGGTCTTCGACGCGACGACCGGGGGCGGCCCCGTGCGGCGCGCGGCCGGCGTGGCGGTCGAGCTCGCGCTCGGCGGCGTGCACGCCTTCGACGCCCAGGCCAGCCCCGGGCTCGTGCTGGCCGACTTCGCGGCGAACGCGTCGCTCGGCCCGCTCTCGTCGAGCGCCGGACTCGGCACCGTGCGCGGGCTGGTCGCGCAGAACACGGGCCTGCCCGTCGAGCTCCAGCCCGAGGTCCCGTCGCTCCTGGCCGCCGGCGGAGACGCCCGGCGGCGGACGCTCGCCGCGCGCGGCCGGGCGGCGCCGTCCCCGCCCGGTCAGGCGCCGCTACGGCGCTGGGCCTCCGAGCAGGCGGACGCCTGGGCGCCGGTCCTCGCCGCCTGGGCCGAGGCGAGCCCGTGACCTGCGCCGGCTGCGGCGCCGACCCGAGCGATCTGGCGGTCGCGTTCGAGCGCCGTCACCACCCGTGCTGCCATCAGCAGGCGTTCGTGACCCTCCACGCCGCTTGCTCGGACCTGGCGACCACGATCTCGGGGCTCCCCGCTGACGCGCGGGACGACGTTGTCCTCAAGGTCCTGGGCAAGCTCCTGAAGAAGCCGGCGACCGAGCAGCTCGAGACGGTCGGGCGCACCCGTGCCTACATCCGGAAAGCGCTCAGGCACGCCTGGAAGGACGAGCTCCGGCGGATCGAGCGCCAGAACCGCCTCCTGAGCAAGGCGCCGCCGCCACCGCCGCCCGAGGAGCCCGAGGAGCCAGGCCCCGGTCGCGCGGAGCTCGCCCTTGGTCTCGAGGCCGTCCTCGCCGAGGCGAGCCTGGGCCTGCGCGGCAGCGAGGCCCGGGAGGGCTTCCTGCGCCGCTTGCGCGGACTGATCGACCTCCACCTGCGCGACAAAGGCTCTCGCGCCGACCACCTGGCCGCCGAAGGCCTCGACGCGAGCAAAGTGAACGTGCTCGAGAAGGCGCAGGAGCGAGACCGGGCCAAGCTGCTCCACCATCTCCTCGAGCGAGCCCGGGCCGCGCGAGCAGCGGCCGACGCTGACGAGCAGGAGCGCCTGAGGCACTTGAGTCGGGCCGTGTCGCGCCTCAAGGGCCCGAAGCGCCCGAAGGGCCCGCAGGGTGGCTGACGTGTTGCGGCAAGCCGCTCCGCGCGTCGGCGGCGGCCCGTGTCAGGCCGGAGCCGAGCGCACGTCCCGCGCGCGCTCGACGCGCTCGAGCCGAACCGTGTCGCGCCTCAAGGGCCCAAAGCGCCGGGTAAGCGTTCAGGGGGCTCCTCCTCTCTTTGTAGGGGAGGGGTTTACCCCCTCCCCGTCATGGCGGCCCGCAGGGACGGGCGGGGCTAAACCCCGCCCCTACGAAGACATGAACGGTGTCCCGTCCCCCCTGAACGCTTACAGCGCCGGAAGGCTCCCCAGGGTGATTGACCTGGCGCGGCAAGGACTTCCGCCCGCCGGAGCCGGCCCGCGTCAGGCCGGCGCCGAGCGAGCGTCCTCGTGTCGGGACACGGGCGGGGTCCCGTGCTCGGAGTCGCCATGAATCCCATGCAGGACCACGTCGCGGCGCTGCGCGAGCTCGGGCTCGGCGGGCTCGACCTCGAGCCCGTCGCGATCGTCTCGCTCGCGGCCCAGGGGCCGGCCGAGGTCGCGCAGGGGCTGCAGGCCGCCCCCGAGGCCGTGGCCGGGGTGCTGGCCGCCGTGCTCGACGACCCGCGCCCCAGCCCGCACCCGACGCAGCTCCCGCGCTCGTGGCTCCACGCCTTTCGGGACGCGCGCTACGACGCGGTCGTCGCGCTCGGCGCGGACGACGGCCTGGCCCTGGCGAGCACCAGCCGCGCGCTGCCGGGGATTCTCGAGCGCAAGGGCACGATCGCGGTCGACCTCCGGTTCTTCCAGGGACCGGCCGTCCTGCGCCCCACGGGCCTCGACGCGGCGTTGATCGTGCGCGCCGCGCCGGGGACGAACCGCCTGCTCGAGTTCGTGCTGCTGGAGCAGCCCGACCCCGACGCGCCGCGCGCGCTCCCGGCCCCGGACGTCGTGGCCTGGATCGGCGACGACGCCTGGCTGACCGCGAGCGTGGCCGAGCGGCTCCGCGCCGGCACGCCGATCGAGGTCGCGCAGGCCGTGGGCGACGTGTGGCGCCTCCGCCGACGATCGCCCGAGGCGACGCGCGAGCACCTCGCGGCGCTGCTCGCCGGCCGGCCGGTCGCGGCCTTCGACCCGCCGCGGGCCTGGGCCGGGGCCCTCCCGGCCGAGGACCGGGACCGGCTCGAGCGGAGGGGCCTGGCCGCGGTCGACCTGCTCGAGACGCAGCTCGACGACGCGCTCGACGAGGCGGACGTCGACGATCCGGCCTGGCAGCGACGGCTCCTGGCGCTCTGCCACCGGCGCGACGCGCTCGAGGGGCTGCTCCTCGTGCTCCAGGGCGCCGGCGGCGGCGCTGCGCTGGCCACGGCACTCGCGGCGCTCGACGATCGCGGCCAGGCGGTCTTCGGCGGCCTGCGCGATTGGCCGGCGCCGGCCGACGACGAGCGGCTCCGCCGCGCGGCCGAGCTCGACCCCGACGCCTGGTGGGCCGCCCCGGTCCGCGCCAAGGACTGACCCGTGCTGTGCCGGCTGCTCGCGCCGCTCCGCCCGCGTCACGAGCGGCTGGCCGCCCGGCTCACGCTCCTCCACGCGCCCTGGACCTGGCCTCGCGAAGACCTCCACGCCGCGGCCGCGGCCCGGGCTCGCGAGCTCACGGGCTCGGAGGGCCCGCGCGCGCCCCGGCCGGGCGAGGCGCTGCTCCTGTCGTGCCGCGACGGGTTCGGCGGCGTGTTCCCGCTGGCCCTCCCGGGGCCGGGCCCTGGCGCCCAGGCCCTGACGCTCGACGCCGCCGGAACCTGGTCGGCGGCCTGGCACGCGGTCGGCCGCTCGGCGCGGCTCCTGTGGCGCTCGCCCCGCCCGCGCCAGGCAGGCCTGCACGCGCACCCGCTCCGGCCGCTGCCCGACGCGCCGCCCCTGATCGACCCCCGGATCCCGGAGGACGGCGCCTGGACGACTCCTCCGAAGGTCCTGCAAGGCGACTCATTCGGGCTCTCCTTCGCGCTCGCCCAGGCGTCCGCCCTCTGGGACTGGCCCTTGCCGCTCGACGTCGCGGCCTCGGCGGAGGTGAACGCAAGCGGCGGCCTCGCGAAGGTCGACGAGCGCGGGCTCGAGCTCAAGGTCCGCGCGGTGCTTCGGCTCGCGCCCCAGGTCCGGCGCCTGCTGGTCGCCGAGGCCCAGGCGGCGGTCGCGCGCGGGGTCGTCGCCGCGGCCCTCGCGGAGCAGCGCCGGAAGCTCGGGGTCGACCTCGAACTCGACGTCGTGGCCTGCCACGACCTCGCCGCGGCGTTCGACGCCGTGCGCCCCGACCTGACCCGCGACTGGGAGGCCACCGGCGACGACGACGCGACCCGGCGCGAGCGGATCGAGCGCCTCGTCCGCCTCGCGCTCGCGCGCCGCGACGAGCTGCTCGACTGGCACCCGGTCCGGGAGGCGGCCCGCGTGGCCGGGAAGACGTGGTCTCGCGCCACCCCCGACGAACGCTGGACCCTGGGCTTCGTCGAGGCCGTCGCGGCCCGCCACGAGGGCGAGGCGGTCGAGCTCGAGCTGCCGGATCGGGCGGTCCTCCACGCCGTCCCGCAGCCGCGGCGGCTCGAGCTCGTGGCGCACCTCGTTCAGCAGGCGACCGACACGGGGGCCCCCGACCCGGGGGCGCTCGTGGAGCTCGCGCGCCCCATGCTGCTGCGCGGGGCCGAGGCGTTCCCCAAGCACCTCGAGCTGCAGGGCGCGCTCGGCCGCCTGCTCGCCAACCTCGCCCGCCCCAAGGATGCCTTCGAGGAGCAGCTCGAGGCGGCCCGCGGCTGGGTCGCGCGCCCCGGCCTCGTCGGCGTCAGCTACCCGCTCGCGGAGGCCTACCGGCTCGCGGGCGTCCTCGGCTCCCCCGAGCGGTTCGAGCAGGTAGCCGCGCTCGACCGCGAGGCGCGCGCCGAGGGCGCGCTCGGCGAGAGCGACCTGCCCTGGGTCGACCCGCCCCGGGCCCGCGCGCTCCTCCTCCTGGACCGGCTCGACGACCTCGCGGGCTTCCTCGCCGAACGTCCCTGGGACGTGCGGGAGCCGGAGGGTCGCCTCGGGCCGGCCGAGCTCGTCGCCGCGCTCTGCCTGGGCCGGCTCCACCACGCGTTCGCGCTGCGCGGGGCCGACCTCGCCAAAGCCGAGGCGGTCCGGTCCTGCCTCGCGGGCTGGGCCCGGACCGCGGAGCTCCGCGCGCAGCAGGCCGCGCCGCGCGGCGACGAGACCCTGGCTGCGCGCAGGCAGGCCCACCGCCGCGCCCTCGCGACCGCCCTGGCCCTGGTCGAGCTCGACCTCGCGCTCGCGCGCGCACCGGGCGACGAGGACCCCGCCGCGCCGGCCGGCCGCCTCGCGGTGCTTCACCCCAAGCTCGTCCGCTTCCTCCGCGCGCGCTGGGCCCCGCCCGACCCCGGTGCCTGGCCCGGGGTGCTGGCCCGGGTCTTCCCCTACGGCTGAGCTGTCCGCGCGTGCCCGCCTCGGGTGACGACCGGGGGATCGGAGAGGCGGGACAGGGGCTCCTCGACGGCGCGACCTGGAGCTCGGCCTCGAGCGCCCTCGCGTGGCGCAAGGAAGTCCGGGCCGTGCCTTCCGCCGAGACGCCTGCTGCCCTGCCAGGAAAGACTCCTTGACTTCACCCGCGCGTCAGGAAAGACGTCTTTCCCAGCGCGCGGGGTAGCCTCCAAGCTCGTTCCCACCGCGGAGTCGGAGGCGTCGTGCCGCGGCGGGTCACGGGGCGCCTCGAGCGAACGCGCGTGGGCGGCGAGGAGGTCGCGGCCTTCGTGCCCCTTCCGCTCCCCCCCGGCGACCCACCGCTCGACCTCGGGGTTGACCGGTCTGCCCTCGTTCGCCGCGCCGAGCAGGCCCTGGCCCGCCTCGACCTCGCGGGGGGCCTGGTCCCGTCGATCGACTGGATCGTTCACGCGTTCGTGCGCAAGGAGGCCGTCCTGTCCGCGCAGATCGAGGGCAACCAGGCCACCCTCGTCGACCTCTTGACCTTCGAGGCGCAGGCGCCTTCCGCCGAGGGCACGGCGACTCCGGACGTCGAGGAGGTCTGCAACGCGCTCGACGCGCTCACGTTCGCCCGGGCCCAGCTCGCGGATCCCCGCGGGCTCCCGCTGTCCATGCGCCTCCTGAACGAGACGCACGCGCGGCTCATGCGGGGCACCCGGGGCGCGGACAAGCGCCCCGGCGAGGTGCGGCGCAGCCAGAACTGGATCGGCGGCACCCGCCCGGGCAACGCGCGCTACGTGCCCCCGCCCCCGCACGCGCTGGGCGAGGCGCTCGGCGCGCTCGAGGCCTACCTGCACGCCGACGACGAGCTCCCGCCGCTCGTGCGCGCCGGCCTGCTCCACGTTCAGTTCGAGTCGATCCACCCCTACCTGGACGGGAACGGCCGGATCGGCCGCCTCCTCGTCACGCTCCTGCTCGAACGCTGGGGGCTGCTGACCCGCCCCCTGCTCTACCTCAGCCTCCACCTCCAGCGGCATCGCGCGGAGTACTTCCGTCGTCTCGACGCGGTGCGGGCCGAGGGCGACTGGGAGGGGTGGCTCGACTTCTTCCTCGAGGCCGTCGCCACGACCGCCGACGAGGCCGTCGCGACCGCGCGCGACCTCTTCGCCCTCGTCGCGACCGACCGCGCCCGCGTGCTCGCGCTCCCCGGGGCCTCCCTCGGCGCAGTCCGGCTGCTCGAGCTCCTCCCGCGCAGCCCGATCGTGACCGTCGGCACCGTCGTGCGGCTCCTGGGCACGACCAAGCCCACGGCCGGCCGAGCGGTCGAGGCGCTCGTCGCAGCCGGCGTGCTCGTCGAGACGAGCGGGAAGAAGCGCGACCGGACCTTCGCCTACGCGACCTACCTCGACCGCCTCCGCGGCGAGGCCGACCTGGCCCCGCCTGCCGCCTGACGGATGCATGGGGTTCGCGCGGGAGCCCGTGTCGCCAGGGGCGCACGAGCCGGCGCGTGGGCCGAAGTTCCGCGTCCTGCCGCAACCTGCCGGTCGTCGCAGCTCGCCGCCGCGATCCTCCGAGCTCTGCTCGACCGCATGGGGGGCGGGTCTTCGGCTCGCGGGCGCCCTTCCGGGTCCAGGCGCCCACGCGGCTCATGGTCGACCTCGGCTCGAGTGCGTCGGGTCGAACTCGACGTGGTGGGACCGGACCGGCCCCTCCGAGGGCCTGGCGGCCAGCCGCTCGCGCAGCGCCTCGAGGGCCGAGCGCAGCGTCGGGACGCACTTCGGTTCGAGGGTGAGCCCGCGGGCCCGCGCGAAGTCGACGAGCTCCCCGAGCCCGTAGGTCTTCTCTCGCCCGCGCGTGAGCCCCTGCGGGAAGCCCTGCTTCTTCTTGTAGTTGCGGAGCGTGCGCGCGTCGACGCCCAGGAGCAGGGCGGCCTCCTTCGTGCTCAACCGGGGGGCGTCGTCCGCGAGCAGGTCGCGCAGGAGCGCCTCGTCGAGCGCGCCCGCCGGCCGCCCAAGCTCGTCCCGGCGCTCGCCCAGCCCGGCGGGGGGCTGCACGTCCTCGCCGCTTCGAATCCTCGCGCCCGCGACCCGACCGGCCTCGGTTAGCCGCAGCGCGCAGACACCGCCCTCGATCGCGACCCGCTCGAGCCAGCCGCCGGCCGCGAAGCCCTCGAGCGCCGCCCGCGCGGCCTCGAGGCGCACGCCGCTCGCCACCGCGAGCTCGAGCAGCCCCTCCTCGCCCCCGCAGCCGCCCTCCAACAGGCTCCACACGACCGAGCTGGCCTCGTCGGCCTCGCTCGCGAACACCGCGACGCCGTCGGCGCAGGCGCCGCCCGCCGCGACGGACCCCGGGTCGAACTCGCCCCTCAGGAGCGCCATGCCGGCCCGATCCCGCCCGACGAACCGCAGCCCAAGCGCCTCGAAGTGCCCGCAGGACCTGGGCTCGCAGACGACGCGGACGATCACGGGGGCCTCGGTGCACCCAATCTACGCGCAGCGTGTCGCAGCGTGAGCCGAGGGGCCAGCCGCTACCCGCCGGTCGCCCTGTTCCCCTTGGCTTCGCTGAGCAAGAGCCTCTCGGGGAGAAGCAAGGAGGCGCTCGAAGACCCGCAGTCGCAGCGGTCGGTCGGCTTGGTCCGGGAGTGCGTCCATGCAATAGGTGGCGAGTCCCCTTTGCAAGACGCGCAGGTGGGCAGAGGCCAGCATGGTGCGGCGGCCCCCTGGGCGTGGGCGGATCGTCTTCCCCCCGAGCCAGGCCCATCCGTCAGGCCATCGCGGCGATGAGCGTCCAGGGGATGAACCCGTCGCCCCGGAGAGCCGCATGAAGCGCCGCGCCTATGACCTCGAAGACCTGGCCCTGATCTTCCTGACCCGGAGGGACGGCGCGAACGCCGTCGAGCTCGCGGAGCGGCTCGGGCGCACGCCCTCCGCGATCGACTGGATCTGGCGGACTTGCGAGGAGTTCGGGGGGATCGGCCCGCGGCCGAGCCAGCGGCTCACCGCGCAGGTCGAGGCCGTCGCTGCCCGGTTCGGCTGGGCAGCGCGCATGTCCTGCCCGACCGTGGCCGCTGCGCTCGACCGCGTCCGCCCGTCCAAGCAGGGCGCTGCGTGAGGATCGCGGCCGCGTCGGCACAGGGGAGCGCGCCGGTGGGCTCGACCGACGGGCACAGGACCAGCCGTCCCCAGGGGCTGGTCGCGGCCGGCCGGATCGTGGTTCTCATGGAGCCGGGGGCGTCTTGGCTCCTCCATGGCTCTGCCGCGTCAGGAGCATGCCCGTGCGAGCGTCCACATGTCTGCAGGGGCGCCCCGCGCGGACGCCCCGAACGTGGCCAGCCTAGGCAGAAGGAGCGAACACGATGAGTCGACGTGGCATGTCCTGGTCCGACCAGGAGCTCGCGGTGCTGATCGAGGTGTACCGGGGTGTCCTCGAGGACGAGCGCGCCGACCGGCCCGTGAACAAGAAGTCCCGGCTCGAGGCGGCCGAGGCCGAACTGCCCGGCCGTACGCACCACACGCTGATCCACCGCGCCTGTTGCATCTCCGAGGTGCTCGATCGCCACGGGAAGGCCTGGGTTCGTGGCTGGAAGCCGTCGGCTCTGTCCGGTCAGAGGCCGTGCTCGCCCGGCATGGTCGACAGCATCGAGCGCAACCTGGGAGACCTCTCCCGGTGGCCGCACCGAAGAAGGTAGGAGAGGCCCTCGACTGCCCAGCATTCGCCCAGCCACACTCCCGGCGCGGTCGTCCTGAAGTGGGGCGGCCGTCCGGGGCCACTTCGGCGTGCCCAACGTTCCCGAGGGAGTCCCGCGCCGAGTCGACGGGCGGCTACGTCTCTCGGGCATCCGGCTTGTCCTGCTAGGCGGCCTCCCGCCCGACGGCGGAGACGGGGCCCCATGGGCGCGCAGCCTCCCGGGAGCGGATCCTCTCGCGCGAGCGCTCGAGGCGCATGGTCAAGTCGCCGACCCTGGCTTCGAGGCGCCTCGCCTCGTCGACCGGCTCGGTCGACTCGCGGCCCTTGAGCGCGGACTCTCGGGCGGCGGGGGCGGGAGTCGCACCAGTCTGCGAGCCGCCGCGCAGTGAGGCTGAACTCGCGAGCCAAGAAGCCGAGCGTATGTCCCGCGAACATGCGCAGGATCACCTCGACCTCCACTTCGCTGAGAGGCGGCGCTCGACGTACGAGCCCGAGCGGGGCTGGTCGTTCGAGCTGTTCGGGGGCGGGTAGCGTGGGTGGCGAGACTCGCGGGTGGGCAATGGCTTCTGGTCTTGGATTACTACTTCAAGCTGGTCACGGGCGCCCGGTCCTCGGGGAGGTCGACCGGCTCGAAGTCTCCCGAGCCGGTCGGCGAACCCCAGCAAGGTGCCCGAAGGGTTCTTGGAGCGTCGGAGCCCCCCGCGGCACCTTGCATCAAGGCATCAAGCAGGGAGCGCGCCCGGCCCAGCAACGCCGTGGGGTCCCCTAAGCCGATCCCGGCTGCCTCGCGTCAGTCCAGTGGCGGCTCGTCGTCCGACCTGATAGACAACGGAGTAGGTGGGATGCGCAGAGTCACTGGTCGCGAGCTGATCGACATCGAGCTCGAGCTCGCCAATGCGTGCCGAGAGCTCGAGTTGCTGTGCGAGCTCGACCTCGACGAGCGGGACACTGACCACCTCGCTTCAGGTATCCGACGACTCATCGAGGCCATGGGTCCAGGGCGAGCAACGGACCACTTGGCCGAGAAGTGGTCCCACGTGCTTGCCGCTTACCTCGTGTTCGAGGGCCTCAGGGGCTACTCCCAGGGTGACTTCTGGTCGGCGGTCTGCGCAAAGACCGGCCTCCCCGGCCCCAACTACGCGTGGAGGTGGGGGGCGGTCTTCCGTCAGGTCCTGGAGAAGCACCGCCTGCCCACGTTCGATGAGTCGGGTGGAAACGTCCATATCACCCCGATCCTCCTTCACGGCGGCATCCCTGCCTATTGCCTTGCCGATTTCGTGCGCGAGTTCGTGATCCCAGGAGTCACGCGACCTGAGTTCGCGGGGCTTCGCGCAGGCGACCTACTGGCCTCGTGGCGCGACTCGGCTCGCATGGAGCGAGGAGATCGCCCGATCCGCAGGTTCCTGCAGCACGGTGGTCGCGGGGCGGAGGATTTCCTCGATCGGAGCCTGGATCTGGTCCGTGCGGTGCTGTCCGGGCAGGACGCGCGACCAGCGGACCACGGCCTGCCGGACAAGTTCGGTCAGGTCGTGACCGAGACCCTCGAGAGCACGAAGACCCGGGGGCTCAGCTACGGCGGTGGCGCCCTTGGCGCCACCCGCCGCCTCGCGCCCAGGCTTGTCCTCGACGCATGGGGCGTGGGCCTCACGCTGCACCTCCCCGAACAAGCGATCGACGGCCAAGCAGCTCGCTGGGAGATCACGATCGACGGGCAAGACCCGCTTCGGCACGCGCCGCGTGCTTGGCGCGCGCAGGGCGGCCTTCACCTCGAGTCAGAATCCATCCGCCCCGCCGCGCCCTTCCGGCACCTGCGTGTCCAGCTCGTCGTGGATGACGAACCGTGCGGTGCGCCCTGGACAATCGAAGGACTGACGCCCGAGCAACCTCTGCTGGCCTTCGACGAGGAACGCCTCGAGAGAATCGCCACCCGCAGGTTGGAGCCCCGCCCCGCCTGGTTCGTCGTGCCGCGGGACGCCCGACTCGAGGGGGGCCGCCCACTCTGCGGTCCGGCGCGCCTGCCAGGCGCCTGGGGTGAACTGGAGGCGCGCTGCCTCGACCTGAGCGAAGTGACGCGCCTGCGATTCGGCCATGGCGGGCGAACGCTCGACATCCCGGTCCTCGAGGAGAGCGCCTTCGTGCGACTCGACGGCCCTGTGTTGGACTCCGTTTCCTCCGCTCAGCGTGGAGCCGTGTTCACGGGAGGACCGGTCAAGGCGCGCTTCGGTGGTGTTCGTGGTCGTGCTGCGCTCCGGCTCCTGCCCGACTCCGGCGCGAGCCTGGCCTCGCCGTTGACGCTCGAGCCGGAAGGCTCGTCCTCCTCAGGCGAGCACGCGCTCGACCTCGACGCGCTCGGTCTCGAGGGCGCGTTTGGCAGCTTCGTCGCAGTCGTCCGAGGAGCACTCGGCCACTCCTGCCGTGTCGCGTTCGCGATCGTGCCGGGCCTAAGCATCGAGTTCGGCACGACGGGGGCGCCCCACGCGATCCTGCGTTGCCCTGACGTGCTGTTGCGCGTGGAGGATGGCGGCTGGCTGGAACCCGCCCGGGGTGGCCAGCGCCTCGTGTTCACCCCTGAGCGCAGGGAGGCGATCGTCGTCGCGAGTCGAGGCGCGAACTCGGTCAGCCTTCGAGTCCCGAATCCGGCGCCGCGCTGGGCCTTGGTCGGCATGGAGGAGGAGACGGAAGTCATCGCTTGGCACACGCGCGCGCTCGAGACCGATCGCGAGCGCCTTGAGCTTGCCCAGGCGCCCGCGGTGGTCGTCGAGTGGCCGGTCGATCGGGGTAGCGAACCCAGGCTCGTCCTCGAGCGCGCCGGGGAGACCGTCCAGGTGCTCGAGGCAGCGCGCACGGGCCGCGTCGCGCGCTTCGAGCTCGTTCCTGCTCGAGCGAACCTCGAACGCCGGCAGGGTGGGTTTGCCCGACTCGTCCTTCAACCCGGAGGCCACGAGGTCGTCCGCGTGCGCTCTGCCTGGTCACCACGCAACGTCCAGGTCGAAGCTTACGTCGAGGGCGAGACCACCCGCGTCGTCGCGTCCTGGTCGAGCGACGACGCCCTCCCCGGTCGAGAGCTTGCTCTGTTCGACCTCCAGCGCCCGTGGAGGTCGCCGCTGGCGCTCTCGATCCCCGACGCCGATACGAGCCGCTGTGGTGTGGATCTGCCTCACGCGGCGCTGCCCGGGGGACCGACTCGAGCCTGGCTCCGCCTGCGCGACCCGTGGGCAGCCGACCCCCAACCCTGGGACGTCCCGGCTCCGGGCTCGCGAGGGGTGTGCGACTTCGTCGCGCCGCCTTCGAGTGCCTCGGAGCAGGTGGAGGACGGCGCCCTCGCGTGCATCGAACGCGCCTTGGCCAGCCCGAACGCTCGCGCCGCGCTCACAGCGCTCGGCGGACTGGGGTGCGTGCCCGTCGACGCCTTCTCCCGGGTCGTCGAGCTCCTCACGGTCCTCATCCGGTACCCGTCCACGGACACGGTCCACCAGCGGGTCCGAGAACGCCTGCAGGAGCTGGTCCAGGCCGATCACCGCCCCTTCCTGGTCGCCCTGGCGCGACTCGGCGAGCGCATGCCCGTGGACGCCTTGCGGACGCTTGCCCGCGGACAGGACCTCGGCCAGCGAATCGCCGGGCGGCACCGCACCCCGTTTGTCCGGAATCCCGCCGGGGACAAGCAGCTCCTGGAGGCGAGCGACGAACTGACGGCCGACGAGGTCGTCGAGTTGCTGAAGAAGCCCGAGGCGCCGGTCGAGGGAGAGCGCCTGTCCGACGGCGAACTCGATGCGCTCGGGCGCATCTCGCCCGCGCTCGTGGTCTTCCTGGAGTCAGCGACGCTTTGCGACGAGGCGGCTGGAGCTCGGCGCCGGTTCGAGCGCCTCCTCGGCGAAACGACCGTGCAGGAGCTGCAGCCACTGCGGCCAAGGACCGTCGTGGCTGTCGGAGACCAGCCCGTCCTTCTCGCCTCGGTCTACACGGATGGGCTCGAGGTCGGGGCCGCGCTTCACGGACCGCGACTGCCGGGTGGCCTCGTGCTCGTCGGCCAGCAGGTGCCTGGTCCTGGAGAAGTGAGAATTGAGCTCCAGCGTGACGGAGGGGTCATCGCGCGTATCGCCGAGCAAGACATCCGCGCCGAGGGCCTCCGCATGGATCTGCAGCAAGCCTTTCCAACCAGCAGATTCGCCTGCTGGGCCGAGGCCTGGCGGCCCGCTTTCGAGGCCGTGAGCGATGGCTCGAGGCCTGAGCTCGCCGCGCTCGGTGGCGGCGTGAGCTCCGTTGCTGGCGGCTTGCTCGATGCGGACCGCCTCGTCATCGCGGTCCGCGAGGCGCTCGAGGGCGTGGGTCGTCTCGGCGCCAAGGAACGGAAGGCGCTCGAGGTCCAACTCGGCAACGCCACGAAGCTCCTGGAGCGAGGGCTCCAGCTGAACGCGAGCCGTCTGCCTCGCGCGTTCGCCGTGGCCATCCGCCGTCGCCAGCGACCCGAGGCCAGCCGGTTCTGGCTCATGCACCTGCCGTTCGCCTCGCTCGCCGCCGCGACCATGCAGCGCCTGTTGGCGCGGCGCGAGGCGCAGGACGTCGGCATCCGTCCTCTGCAGTTGGCCGAGCTGGCGCGCGCGCTGGCCGGGATCGCTCCTACTCTGCAAGAGCGGGACCTCTGCCTCGCCGAGCTCGCGCTCGCGTGGTTCCGGGAGACCTGACCATGACACGCACCCTTCACCCCATCGAGTCCTTCGCTGCGGTCAGGGACGAGTATCTGCGCTACCTGCGGAGCTTCTTCCGGTTCCGCGACCCGAAACTCGAGGCGCAGTTCGGCCGGGAGATCTCTACGCCGGGGCGCCTCGTGCGCGGACCTCTCCTCGAGTCGGTGCCGCCGTTCGTGCTTGGCCCCTCGATCCGCGACCTGGTCGAGGAGGGCGTGCTCTCGGCCGGCTTCGAGCGGCTCTGCGCGCGAGCTGGCACAGAGCTCCCCTATGACCGCCCTCTCTATGCTCACCAGGCGCGCGCAATCCGACTCGCCGTCGGCGAGGGCCGGAACGTCGTGGTCGCCACCGGAACTGGCAGCGGCAAGACCGAGTCCTTCGTGCTGCCGATCCTTGACCGCCTTCTTCGGGAGGAGGAGGAAGGGAGGCTCGGGCCCGGAGTGCGAGCTCTGCTGCTCTACCCGATGAACGCGCTCGCGAACGACCAGGTGAAGCGCCTCCGGAGGATCCTCTCCAGGTATCCGTCGATCACCTTTGGTCGGTACACGGGCCAGACCGAGGACGAGCCGCGCAGGGCCCGCGCGGAGTTCCGGAAGGTCAACCCAGGAGAGGAGGAGCTCGAGCACGAGCTCAAGAGTCGCGAGGAGATGCAGGCCACCCCGCCTCACATCTTGCTCACGAACTACGCCATGCTCGAGTATCTGCTGCTGCGCCCACAGGACATCTCGCTGTTTGAAGGCCCGTCGACCGGGACGTGGGCCGACGTGGTGATCGACGAGGCCCACGTCTATGACGGCGCGAACGGCGCCGAGGTCGCGATGCTCCTGCGGCGAGTCCGCGACCGGGTCGCTCGAGGACGGAGCCTCCGCTGCTTCGCCACGAGCGCGACGCTCGGCTCGGGAAACTCGGCCCGCGACGCCGCCGCGGGGTTTGCACGCACGCTCTTCGATCATCCCTTCGAGGCGACCGACGTCGTCCACGCAGAGCGGATCGAGTTGCCCGTCTTGGCACCGACCGACGCCTGGAGACCGGCGCCCTCGTTGTATGGAGCCCTCGGCACCGCGCTGGAGAATGATGCGTCGAGAGACGAGTTGGGAGCGATCTGTACCCGTCACGGCGTGCCTGCCGCAGTCGTGGACGCTGCGCGCCGGCGTCGAGCCGTCGACGCGGCTCCGGCCTCCACGCCCGTCGCGACGACACCGGACGACCCTTGGGGGCTTGGCGGGTCCGCGCCGTCGCGGGTCGCGGCGGCCGTGAGAGCACCTCGGGACGACGTCTCGGGCTTCCTCTACGACGTGCTCGTCGGTGACGCGAACCTCGCGACGCTGCGCCGTCTCCTCAAGGAGGGCGGCCCGACGCTCGTAACCGAGCTCGTCGGCGCGGTGCTCGGGGAAGGCGACGAACGAGGACAACTCGAGGAGCTGGTCCAACTCGTGAGGCTGGCTGCCATGGCGAGGAAGGACCCGCGCTCCATGGCCCTCTTGCCCGCGAGGTACCACGTTTTCTGCAGGGCGATCGACGGTGTCTTCGTGTCCTTGGTCGAGGAACCCCTCGTGGAGCTCGGCACTGGTCGCCGGCTGTTCCTTGATCGGTGCGATCGGCATGAGCTTCGTGGCCAGTCGGTCCGGGTCTTCGAGCTCGCAGCGTGTCGCCGGTGCGGGCTCGAGCTCGTGTTCGGCTACCTCCGACCCACCGAGCCTCAGACACGGGAGCTCGTCCAGCTCAGCCCGGCCGAGCGCGAGGCCGCGGCGACCACGGCCACGCCGCTCGAGCCAGCGTACTTCGCCCTCGGGGTCGACGAGCCGGCTCCGCTCGACGAGGACGGCGAGGTGCTGCAGCCGGAGCCGACACCCGAGCCGGCCCCGCCACCAGAGAAGCCCGCAGCCGACGGCAAGCCGGACGTGCCGGAGGGTGGCCCTCGCCGCCGCGCGCCGAGGGAGGGCGCACCGAAGGCTGTCCAACCCGACGCGTATCGACTCTGCGCTGCCTGTGGAGCGGTGGAGGAGGCCTCACCGCTGGCAGGTTCCTGCCGGTGCGAGCGACCGTCATGGCTGCCCGTCCGTCGCGCGGCGACCTCGCGTACCGACGAGCTCAAGTGCTGTCCTGGGTGCGGCGGCAGCTCGGTGGGTGGCGAGTCTCATCTGCGTTTCCTCACAGGTCAGGACGCGCCGGTCGCCGTCATTGCCGCGGCGCTCTACCACCAGCTCCCAGCCCTCGACGCCACGCCGTCGGGTGGACGCAAGCTCCTGTGCTTCGCCGACAGCCGGCAGGACGCAGCGTTCTTCGCTCCTTATCTGGAGAGGAGCTACGGCACGCTGTTGCAGCGGCGGCTGATCGCCATCGCCCTCGAGCAATGCCGTGGCGCGGTGAACTTCGAGACGCTGGCGGACCAGGTTCGCCGGGCCGGCGAAACGAAGGGGGTCTTCCAGGCCGGCGCGACTCAGGCCGAACGGCAGACCGAGGCGCGACGCTGGCTCATGCGCGAGCTCCTGTCGCTCGATCGCGACATCGGCCTCCTTGGCCGAGGGATCCTCCACGTCGACGTGGAAGAAGTCCCGCCACTCCCCCGGCCCATTCTCGACGCGTGGAAGCTCGATGACGCGCAGGGGACCCAGCTCGTGAAGGCTCTGCTGACGAGCCTCGTCCCGCAGCATGCCATCGAGTTCCCGGTGGGCGTGCAGCCCACACACGAGGACTTCGAGCCGAGGAACTTCGAGACGTTCGTTCGGGACCAGGGCTCCGATCGCATGAAGCGGATCCTGAGCTGGGTCCCGGCCACCCCGACCGGCAACAACCGCCGCCTCGACTACCTGCGCCGCGTTCTCGAGCGCAGCAAGGGTCGTCCGGCGGGAGTAGACCTCGTCTTCGATCTGCGCCGGCTGTTCGAGTGGGCCACCAAGGTGGCCCGCCTGCTCGTGCCCAAGACGATCCCGAACGAGGGCGAGGTCTTCCAGGTCCCGCTGTCGAGGCTGGCGTTCGAGTCGACAGCGGCCCGCGACCTCCGGCTCTGGCGCTGTGACCGCTGCCAGCTCGTCACGTCCTTCTGCTGCGCTGGGGCCTGTCCCGGCTACCGCTGCACGGGAGCTCTCGCGCTGGCCGAGTTCCCCGAGGACGACCACTACCGGCGCTACTACCGAGGCACCGAGCCCGTTCCCATGCGGGTCATGGAGCACACTGCGCAGCTGGCCACGACCGAAGCCGCGAAGGTCCAGTCCGACTTCGTCGCCGGCGAAGTGAATGTTCTCTCGTGCTCGACGACGTTCGAGCTGGGCGTTGACGTGGGCGAGCTGCAGGCGGTGCTGCTGCGCAACGTACCGCCGACGACGGCGAACTACGTGCAGCGCGCCGGGCGCGCTGGTCGCCGGACCGACTCCGCCGCCTTCTGCGTGACGTACGTCCAGCGCAGGTCGCACGACCTGGCACACTACGCGCGGCCCGAGCGCCTCGTGGGCGGCGAGATCCGAGCGCCTCGGGTGAAGCTCGCCAATGCCAAGATCGCGCGGCGACACCTCCACTCCATCGTGCTCGCCCACTTCTTTCGAACGCGCGCGCCGGACTCGGTCGGCAAGTGCGAGGACTTCTTCGCCGCCGATGGCGCAAAGACCAGCGCCGTCGACTCGCTCGGCGAGCTTCTCCGCGCGCGCCCACCTGAGCTCGCCGAGTCGCTCCGCCGGTGCCTTCCTCCCGCGTTGCACGACGAACTCGGCCTCGATGGTTGGACGTGGGAGCTCCACCTGCTCGGCGAAGCGGGGCTCCTTCAGTGCGCGCGTGAGGAGTATGAGCAGGAGGTGAGCCAGTTCCGCACCATGCGCGAGGAGGCGAAGACCGAGAACAAGCTCATGCGGGCCAATCAGCTCCAGGAGTACCTCAACACGATCCAGCGTCGAGAGCTCCTCGGCTACCTCGCCTCCCGGGGAGTCCTGCCGAAGTACGGCTTCCCGGTCGACGTGGTGCCGCTCAAGCTGTACGGGCACCGCGAGGCGGCGCGCCGTCTCGAGCTCGAGCGGGATCTGTCGTTGGCGATCTCGGAGTACGCACCCGGCTCCTCGGTCGTGGCTGGCGGTCGTCTCTGGACGAGCCGCGCGGTCGCGCTGCGACGGGACCGGAAGCTCCCGCCGAGCGACTACTCCGAGTGCCGCTGCGGCTGGTTCCGGCGGTGGACCGGCAACGCGACCGAAGGCGCCCGCCCGGTGGAGTGCCCTCGCTGCAGGAGCGACAAGCTGATTCACGGGAGCTACGTCGTTCCAGAGTTCGGCTTCGCGACCCTTGCCGACGACGAGCCGCGGGCCCCTGGGGCGTCACGACCGATGCGGGTCTGGGCGTCGCGGGTGCACTTCGTTTGCGACGACACAACGGATCATGAAGTGGTGCTCGGTGACGGCGAGCGACGTCGGACCGTGAGCATCGCCCGGCGTGCCCGCGGCGAGCTGGTGCTCGTCAACGCAGGACGCGCGAGTGTCGGCTACTGGATCTGCGATTACTGTGGCTTCGGCGAGCATGTCGCCAGCTCCGCCAAGCCGCCGAAGGATCACAAGCGCCCCTGGGGCAGCAAGTGCAAGGGCTTCTTTGAGCGGCCGCGCGCGCTCGGCCATGCGTTCCTCACCGATGTGTGCGAGCTCCGCTTTCCTGGCGCCGCGGCGACGACGGACACGAGGTTCTGGTCCAGCCTCCTCTATGCGGTTGTGGAGGGTGCGGCGAGCGCCCTCGAGCTACGCCGCGACGACATCGATGGGTGTCTCCACGCACTTGACGCCGATGAACCTTCGGTCGTCCTCTTCGACACCGTGCCCGGTGGGGCCGGCTTCGTCGAGCTGCTGCGCGAGCCCGAAGCGCTCGAGGCGGTCCTTCGTGCTGCATTCACTCGGGTAGAGGACTGCTCGTGCGCGGAGGACACGAGTTGCTACGAGTGCCTACGGGGCTACCGGAACCAGTGGTGTCACGACCAGCTCGTGCGCGGCCCGGTCCGGGCGTACCTGGAGGAGCTGCTGTCCGCGGTCTCCGGTGCACGCATGCACATTCAGCCGGTCCCGGCGGTCGACCCCGGCCGCTGGCTGGCACGGGAGGTCCTTGCCGCCCGCAGCGTGGAGCTCGCCGTGCGAGGGTTTGGCTTTTCGAGCGAGCTCGACGCCGCTGCGCTCGGCCTGGCGCAGGACTGGTGGGAGATCATGGGCCAGGCAGCCCAGCGAGGCGCCAACGTTCGCCTCATGATCGGGGTCCCCAATCGGCCCTCGATCACGCGTCGACCGGACGACGGCCGGACGCTGACCGAGCTGCGTGCACTGGCCGAGCGAGGCGTGGACGTGCGACCGCTCGGACCGCGCGCGTCTCGCCCGGACTGGGACATGGCGCTCGTATGCGGAGACGGAACGACTGCGCGCCGCCGCTTGGTGCGGCTGCGCCGCACCACGGACGACCGCGAACTGGTCTTCCTTCCGGCCATGTTGCGCGGGGCTGCGCTCGAGACGTCCCTTCACCCAGAGGTGGTCGCTAGCGGGGTCGCCGAGCTGTCCCAGTTGCTCAGCAGCGTCCAGCGGCTCTCGGCGTCCGATCCGCGGCTGGACCTGACCGGGGCTCAGGTGCGCAGGATCGAGAGGGGCGAGCGAGGGTCCATCGGTAGCTACTTCCGGGAGTATCTGAACGCGGAGGTCACGGCAGTCGAACTTCTCGACCCGTACGTGCGTCGCCCGGAGCAGTTCGTGAACCTGCGGCGACTCGTCGAGGAGCTGAGTCAGGTCGCCGGGCGGGCTCTCGAGGTCCGCCTCACGACGACCGCTCCCCCTTCCGAGCGCGAGGCGGAGGTTCAAGTCCAGGCCGCTGAGGTCGAGCAGCTTCGAGCCTGGGCGCAGGATCGACAAACGAACCTGCGAATCGACCTGCGACAGGATCGCGCGTTCCATGACCGTGAGGTTCGCCTCATCGAGCCAGCGACCGACTCTCGGACGGTCGTTCTGATTGGCCGTGGCCTTGACACGTGGACGGACACCAGACGAGCGCGCGACGCCCTCTCGAGGGAGACCTACCTCGCGGCATTCCGAGAGCCACTCGTTTGATGTCAACTAGAATTTCCGGGGGACGACAATTCGAGCTCCTGGGCCCCAACTCTCGACGGGTCAGGCGCTTGCTGCTCAAGATCTTCGCCGGTTCCCTGATCGGCGTCGGGCTCCTTCTCCTTGCGCCGGGCGTGGGCTTCCTCGGCGCGGCACCTGTCCCCCGAGGGTAACTGTCGACGTTGAACTCGAGGATCCGGGCGTGGTGGACCTCCCGTGGGCGTCGCCGACCTCCTCAGTCGCCTTGCTGGCCGAGGTGACGCGTGACGCCGGCCACGCCCGTCCGTGCGCCCCCGAGCCCGCGAGTGAGACGCGAATTGCGTGCGGCGGGCCGGCCGCTGGAATCAGGCGGAATCGGACCACCGACCACACGCCCCTCTGTGGTCGTGCCCGCCCACCTGGTGACGACCGAAGCGGCACCTCCCGCCGCCGTTACGAGGCCCTCGAGCCAGGAAGGTTCCTCGTCCTGGTCGTGCGCGCCGTAGGTCCCCAGGTGGTTCAGCACACGGAAGCTCCGTTGAACGGCCTCGGGGATTCGCCGGTCCTGACGTGGTCCCCTGGACCAGGCAGCGAGCGCGTCGAGGCGCGGCTGGAGATCCTTGCCGTCGCTCCTGCTGGCCTGCTCCGGTGAGGTCCACCGCTCCTCGGCCAGCCTTACAGCTCGCTCGAGCATGATTCGATACTGCTGCAGGGCCTGCTTCCATTCGCGCTTGCGAGCGTGCCGCTTCGCCTCCCTCTCTGCCCCCACGACCTCCTTCTGAACCGCGACGCAGCGTCGCCGGCGCTCCTCAGGGTCGAACCATGTCGGGTTTCGCGCTCGGAGGATGTCTCGACGCTCTGCCTCGGTGATCTGGCCTGATCGAGCCAAGGTCGTGAGAAGCGCGTTGAATTCGCCAGGCTTCAGGAGCGCGATCTCACCCTCGACCAGCTTCGGAAGCGCATCCCGCGGGATCCGGTGGACCCGTCGGAGGTCGAGCGACCAGGCACCTGGGCCGCCCTTGGCGACTTCGCGGAGCAGGGCCTTCTTGCTGCGAGCCTCGAGCCCCATGGGGTAGGCCATGACGGCGTCCTTGCTGTCCCAGAGGATCAGAATCACCTCGGGAATTCCCGGGAAGACGACGTCGCGACCGCGCAGCAAGTCACCCCGAGGCCTTCGAAGGTCGGGCAACGTCGCCTTGAGAAGATGCCCCGGACCGTAACGGACGTCCTCGCTCGGCCCTTTCCGGTCCAGGCCAGGGTTCGGTGCCGACGCCTCGCGTTCAGAGCGCCGCTGTGCTTGCTCGAGGCCCCGCTCCGCCTCGAGCACGTCCTCGTCGAGGAACCCACTCGGCCAAGTCGTCGGCTCGCCCCGCTCCGTCAACTCGACACGTGTCAAGGTCGCAGACGCGGCCACTCCCTCGCTCCCTTCGTGGAGCTCCGTGAAGTAGACGCCAACCCGCTCCGCGCACAGTTCGCCTGCGCCGACGGCCCGGCAGATCCGCCGCACGACGAGGTCGGATTGGGTCTCGAGCAGGATGGACTTCCCGGCACGCACGTGCTCCAGCAGGTGCTCGATCAGTCGCACCTGCAGGGCCGGGTGGAGGTGCACCTCCGGATTCTCCAGGACGAGCGTCTCCCCTGGCTGGGCGACCGTGGCCTGAAGAACGATCGGATAGAGGTGATGCCAGCCCGTGCTCATTTCAAGCGGGACGGCGCGCTCCGCCGCCGGGAACGCGGGGGAACTGAACCGTCGCTGGTGTTCCTCCCCCAAGCCGATTGACCCTCTGTACGGCCAGAGCATCCGCCGTTGTGTATCGAGCGGCCCTGGGTCGAGTTGCACTGCGCTGGGGCCCGGGACGGTCGCGCGCGAGGGTGACCGGGTCAACGACCCGATCACTTGATCCATGACGTCGGCGAGCGAGTTGGTGCTGCGTTGAAAGTGTATCGCCGCAATACTTGTCAGGTCGAGGAGCAGGAGCTCGTTCCGCCGTCGGAGGTCGGCCGGCTCCAACTTGGTGCCCGCGCACGAGAGAAGGAAAGCAAGCTCGGAACGCCGGGACAAGGACAGTCCCCTGCCGCGGCTTAAGAGCCGGGCCGGACTGGGGACGAGGTCCCTGTGCTCTACCCAATGCCGGACGCAGCCTCGCGTGAGCTGGGCCAGCTCCGTCATGCCGTGGAGCTCCTTCAGCAAGGCGGCGAGGCTCTCATGCCACTGATTCGCAACTTTGCTCTTCACCCCTCTGCTGTAAGAGAGCGGCTGGAAGTACCCGTAGTCGGACCTGGACCTCAGCGCATGATCGAGTTCGGGCAGGATGCGCCTGCCCAGCTCTTCCCAGGGGTCGCGGACAGGTTCGGGCAGCAGCGCGAGCCAGCGTGCCTGCTCTTCCGCCGAGATGCAGTCCGACGGGAACAAGACATGACGGCTCAACGCGAGCGCCTGTTCGTCCGAGAACTCGAGTCGCTTGGCGTGCGCCGCGAACGGGGGCTCGAGCGGACGAGTGTAATCGAATCCGATCGCTGACAGGACCTTCAGGGTTCGCTCCCCGCGAACACCTACGTGACGTCGAGAGACGTTCGGCGCGAGGCTGATCTTCGTCTCGACCGCGCTACGGGAGATCGCAGAGATCTCTCGGATCGACCCGACATGGAAGGAGCTGTCCACCACGGGGCAGAGCGTGCTTCGAAGACGCGAGGTCAGCGCGCGGACGAGCGGATCCCGGAACACGGGCCCATGCGCCTCACGGGAGCATGAGTGGCGTGCGAGGTCGCTCCCGGCAGGGCACTTGAATGTCACCTCGGCCTTTGCAGCAGGTGAGTCCGTGTTGCCCGAGTGGTTCAAGCGTGCCGCGAGGGTCCCTGCTCCGTGGAGCGTCATGGCGCACTCGGTCGAGCGTAAGGTCCCGGCGTCGAAGTGGCGACTGTATGTGTAGCTCGTGCGGACGGTGAAGGTGAAGCGGGCGCCCTTCGGCGCCTTCCCTCGCCAGAGCCACGCGTCGAAGTCCGGAGTGACCGTGGGGGCGGATTTGGGGCGGGACAGTTCGCCACAGTCCAGATCGGCCAGCAAGACGAACTCGAACTGGATCTCTCCAGGCTTCTCCGCCCCCTCCAGCGTGCGATCCCGCGAGACGAGATGGCCCATGTCGTAGTCGCGCTCCCTCCCGACCCGTAGCCACTCCCTCCGCACGATGGGACGGAAGGGGAAGTCCTCCGACGGCACCGCCTCCTGGAGGTAATCCAGGACCGAGAGCCAGGTGCTCTTCCCGGTCCCGTTCGGCCCGCAGAGCACGGTCAGCGCTTGGAGTTCGAGGGTCGTCCTCGTCCGATAGGCACCAATGCCGTCGATCGTGAGCCGCTCGACGCGTGCCATGCCGCTGGGACGAGGGCTTGGCTTCGCGGACCAGAGGAGGCCCTCGACCCGGTGGGCAGGGACCGTCTCGCTGGCTTGGGCGTCGAAGGCTGGCGTGCCGGCTGGAGGGGGCACCTCACAGGGGCCCCCACATACGGCCGCGGCAGGGAGTCCAGCTCCCAGGGCCTCCAGGTCGCTTGCCAAGACCAGCGGCGCTGGAGGCAACCCATAGGCCTCTCGGGCGAGCTCGAAGAGATCCGGGACGTCTCGCACCGAGGTGGACCTGATGTGTCCGTACACTCGCCCAAGTCGAGGCACGCCGCGGAAGGCCGACTTGGTCGAGGACTCGAGGAGGAGGATCCTCTCCCTTGGGCGGTCATCCGAGGCGGGGTGCCGATCCTGGTCATTGAGGAGATGAGTGTCCGGCTGGTGGCGCAGAGCCTCCCACACCTGGATGCAGAACTCGACATACTTCGCAGTCAGCGGCGGCTTCACTTTGCGAAAGGTGCCGACCGGCCGCTGCCAGTGCGTGGGGTCCTGGTTGTCGGCCCAGCGGCCCGCCCCTTTTCGAACCATTCGCTCAATTGGATCGGACCAGTCTTTCCGAAGCGCATGCACCCCACCAGGCACGCGCGTGCCCTTCGGTGACCTCCATGCCTGGGGGCCCGAGATGCCAATGGCAGACACCCCCTGAGAGCGCGCGAACTGCATGAGCGTGTCGACCAGGCGCTTGGGCGTCAGGGGGACAGCTGGCCACGCAATGGGGCGGACGACCACGCCGACCCATGCGGGGCGCTCGGTCCGGAGGAAGGAGAGGCCCACGACGGAGTTCTCCGACCATGACTTCTCGGACAGGGCGAGGCCCAGGACACGAATGCGCCTCGGGTCGCTAGGGTCCGCCATGCGGCCGATCTCCCCTCACCTCGAACGGACGGTTCTGCCAAGGAGCGAGGCCAGGCCCTCGTTCAGAGGGGTGCAAGGGAGCTCCAGACACCCTGGTGCTGGCAGCCACGCTGGACCGAGCTTCGCCCAGGACTGTGCTCACGGAGCGAACACCGGGGGACTGGGATCAGCCGGACTCAGCAAGCCCAATGCGAACTGGCGTGCGCGCTCCCTGGGCCCGTGGAGACACATGGCAAGTGTCGTGAGGGCTACGGGTCTCAGCTTGACCCGTGCCCGGGGCGTGCGTGCGAGCGGGTCGAGGATGTCCACCGCCGACTCCCGAGCGAGCGGGGAGGTCGTGGGGTAGAGGATCGTGGCCTCGCGCTGGCCGTGGCTCAGGGCGTAGATCGCGAGCTGGTAGAGCATGGAGGACGGGAGGGGGGTCTCCCAGAGGTCGCGGTACTTCACGTCGAGGAAGGGGAGGACCCGGTTGCGGCGGCGGATCGCGAGGTCGGGGCGGGGCGTGGGGGCGGAGCGGTTGCGGGGGTTGAGGCCTGGGGCGTAGCGGAAGACGCCGGAGAGGCGGTGCTCGGACTCGACGCGGAAGTCGTCGGGCAGGTGCTCGGAGAGGAAGCGGGTGAGGACGGCCTGGAAGAGGCGGTTCATGTCGAACAGGAAGCCGGGGAGGGGGCGGTCGGCGCCGGTCGTGTCCCCGTCGTCGAGGCCGTGGGCCTCGTGGAGGAGGCGGATCAGGTCGACGACGGGCGTGTAGCGGTCGGTGAGGCGGCTGGTCGCGCGGTCGGCGGCGGCGAAGGTCGCGGCGTCGAGGCGGATGCGCGTGACGGAGTCGCCGAGGCGGGCGGCGAGGCGGCGGAGGGTGATCGCCAGGCCGCGGTCGGCCGTGAGGTCGGCGCCCAGCTCGAGGCCGGCGCGGAGGACGCGATTGAGGAGGACGTCCTCGCGGCGGGGGTGGTGGACGCAGGGGAGGGACGCGAGGGTCTGGGCGGCGGGGCCGCGGCGGGCGAGGGCGTCGAGGTCGAGCCGGCCGCGGGGGGAGGCGAGGTCCTCGGCGCGGCGGAGGTAGGCGCGGTGGAGGCCGGAGTCGAGGAGCTCGGCGGCCTCGGCGGCGAGCTGGGCGATCAGGAGGTCGGGCCAGGCCTCCGGGGTCGTGACGGCATCGACGAGGTCGACGAGCGCGAGGTCGCGCAGGCGGAAGCCGTAGCGGACGAGGGTCAGGAACGGCGCGCCTTCGATCTTGGGCAGGACGGTCAGGTCGAGCGCGCCGAGGCGCACGCGGCCGACCCAGGCGCTGGTCGTGATCGAGAGGCCGTGCCGGAGCTCGGTCACCTCGATCCGGCCCGAGCGGGTGAGGCGCTCGGCCACGCGGCGTCCGGCCGGATCGTCGTCAAACGTCTGTCCCCGCAGCGCCGGGTCGTCCCCGGGGCCGCGGGACTGCCACTCGCGAAGGACGAGCCGCGGGCGCGGGGGCGCGGGCGCGCGAAGCGTCGCCTTCATGCGGGCCCCCGCCCGGGCGCGTCCGCCGGGCCGGCGCCCGGGCCGGCCGCGTCGCCGCCCCTCCGCGCG
>JANJTH010000242.1 GCA_024711205.1 Planctomycetota bacterium
GCCGCCGCCCCGGCCACCCCGGCCGCCGCCGCCGCCGCCGCCGTAGCCGCCGCCACCGCCGCCGCCGCCGCCCGGACCGCGCCGCTCGCGCTCCTGCGCCTGCTTCGCGGTCACAGCCCGGCCGCCGAGCTGCGTCCCGTCGATCGCGCGGATCGCCGCCTCCGCCTCGGCGTCGTTCGGCATCTCGACGAACGCGAAGCCGCGCGGACGGCCGCTGTCGCGGTCGACCGGAATGTTGACCCGCGACACGGCGCCGTGCTGCTCGAACAGGGCCTGCAGCTCGTCGCGCTCGAGGGTGTAGGGGATGTTCCCGACGAAGATGTTCATGGAGTCGAATCGATCCAGACCGGCGAAGCCCACGTCTCGGTCGAAGGACGCCGACAGCGCTCCGGTCTCTGCGCGCTGGCGGCGGCCGAACCCGCGCGACCCGGAGCGGGTCCCGACGAATTGCGGCGACGAGGGGAGTGTAACCGGGCCCTCCCGGCGTCGACGAGGGGGGCCTGTCCGCGGGAACTCGCCGCGGGGGGAGGGCTACGCGGGGGGCGCGGGGACCTCGTCGGGGCCCGGAGGGGGGGCTCCGCCCGCCGTCGGGGGGGCCTCGGCCCCCGCCTCCGGGGCCGGCTCCCCGCCAGCCAGGGGCTCGAGCGCTTCGGCCCCGCCCGGGAGCGGCGCGAGCGCGAGCGTCCAGGCGCCGTGGGCCCCCGCCACGTGCCGGGGCGGGTCACCGGGGACGTCGGCGGCGAGCGCCGCGCCGCCGGCGGCGAGCGCGCGGGCAGCCCGCTCGAGCGCGGCGAGGTCCTCGGCGCTGGCCGCCGCGACGCCGTCGGGCCCGAAGCGGTAGACCCGCGGCCAGGCGTCGTCGGCGGCCACGGGCCAGCCGCCCGCCTCGATCGCCTCGACGTCGAGGGCGGGCAGCTCGTGGGCCTCCTCGAACAGGAGCGCGACGCCGCGGCCTGTCGCGGTCCCGGGCGCGAGCGCGGCCGCGTCCTCCCCCGTCACGAGGCCGCACAGCCCGCCCGCGCCGCCGAGGACGACGGCGTGGAGGGCGGCCCCCGGCCCGTCGGCCGGGGTGAGCGCGACGGCCACGTCGTCGCCGAGCGCCTCCCACGGGCGCGCCGCGTAGAGCGCCGCGGCCGCGCTGCACAGGGCCTCCAGCGCGGTCGGCGTCGCGCCCGCGACGTCGACGAGCCCGGGCGGCCCGACGTCGGCCATGCGGCGCGCGCGGCGCGCCACGACCTCGTCGAACGCCGACAGCCCGGCGGCGGCGCAGGTGACGCCGACGGCGCCGCTCGCGCGGACGATCTCGGCGGCGACCTCCCGCTCGTGGACCTCGAGCCGCCCCGGCCGGCGCGGGCGCCCCGCGCGCGGGCTGCGCATGGCCTCGAGCGCGACCTCCCACAGGTCGGCCGGCCCGGGGGGCTCGAGCACGAGCTGCGCGCCCACGACCTCGCCCGCGCCGCCGCCCGGCCCGACCTCGAGCGCGACGACGATCCAGGGGCGCACGGGCTCGGCGCCCTCGCGGACCCAGCGCGGGAGCCGGCGCGCGCCGAGCTGCCACACGCGCTCGCGGTCCTGCGGGAGGTCCTCGAGCGCGCGCGCGTCGCCCGCCGGCAGCCGCGCGACGGGGCGCTCGGGCGGCGGGATCGGCGGGGGCGGGTTCGCCGCGAGCCAGGCGAGCGCGCCCTCGGTCTCGCGCCAGGGGCCCGCGTGGTCGAGCGCCCAGCGCGCGGCCTCGAGGCGGCTCCCCGGGTCGGGGCGCGCCTCGAGGTCGAGCGGGAGGCGGCGGCGCCCGAGCAGGTAGTCGGGCACGTGGCGGTTCGCCGCGTGGGCGCGCGCGAGCGCCTCCAGCGCCGCGACGTCTTCGGGGCCGCCGCGCCGGAAGGCGAGGAGGGCGCCGGCCCAGGCGGCCGCGAGCCCGAGGTCGACCCCGGGCCGGGCCGCGGGCTCGGCCAGGTCCTCGGGCGTGGGCTCGACGTCGCTCGCGGCGCCGGCCTCGCCGGGGGGGGCGCCGGCGCGGGCCGCGAGCGCGGCGCGCGCGTCGTCGTCGCGGCCGAGGTGGAGCAGCGTCGTGACGAGGAGCGCGGCCGCGCCGCGGTCGTCCTCCGGCGCGCGCTCGAGCACGGCCTCGAGGAGCGCGACGACCTCGCCGTGGCGGCGGTCGAGCGCGAGGAGGCCCTGCGCGAGCTCGACCCGCGCGCGCGCCCACGACGGGAGCAGGGCGGCGGCCTCGGCCGCGAACCCGCCCTGCTCGGCCGGGCGCGCCTCGACCCGCGCGAGGGCGCGGTCGGCGGCGGCGACGGCGCGCTCGGCGTGCGCGAGCGCCACCTCGGCGTCGTCGGCGCGGGTCGTGAGCAGGAGGTGCGCGTCGACGCAGTCGGGGTCGAGCGCGAGCGCGCGCTCCGCGAGCGCGGCCTGCTCGTCGGGGTCGTCCGCCTCGTAGGCCTGGTCGACGAGGTCGTCGGCCTGCTCCACGGGCGTGCCGAGCACGAGCGGGAGGGCGCGCCCGCGTCCGCGCGCGCCGCCCTGCGCCGCGAGCGCGGCCTCCTCCTCGTCCTCGCGCCAGGGGCGGTCCGGGCCGCGCGGGCGAGGTCCCGGGCGCGGCGGACCACCGCGCCGGCCGCCGCCCCGGCCGGGGCCCGGGCGGGGGCCACGGTCCTGCCAGCCGCCACGATCGTCGCGGGGGCCGCGGTCCGGACGTGGGCCTCGATCCTGCCAGGGGCCGCGGTCGTCGCGGGGGCCGCGGTCCGGGCGTGGGCCGCGATCCTGCCAGGGGCCGCGGTCGTCCCGCGGGCCGCGGTCCGGGCGGGGGCCTCGATCCTGCCAGGGGCCGCGGTCGTCGCGGGGGCCGCGGTCCGGGCGTGGGCCGCGGTCCTGCCAGGGGCCGCGGTCGTCGCGGGGGCCACGGCCCGGGCGGGGGCCACGGTCCTGCCAGCCGCCACGATCGTCGCGGGGGCCGCGATCGTCGCGGGGGCCGCCGGGTCCGCGGTCGGGGCGACCGCCGCGGTCCTGCCAGCCCGGGCCGTCACCGCGGGGGCCGCCGGGTCCGCGATCGGGGCGACCGCCGCGGTCCTGCCAGCCGCCGCGATCGTCGCGGGGGCCACGGTCCGGGCGGGGGCCACGGTCCTGCCAGCCGCCGCGATCGTCGCGGGGGCCACGGTCCGGGCGGGGGCCACGGTCCTGCCAGCCGCCGCGGTCGTCGCGGGGGCCGCGGTCCGGGCGGGGGCCACGGTCCTGCCAGCCGCCGCGATCGTCGCGGGGGCCACGGTCCGGGCGGGGGCCACGGTCCTGCCAGCCGCCGCGATCGTCGCGGGGGCCGCGATCGTCGCGGGGCCCACGATCCTGCCAGGGGCCGCGGTCGTCCCGCGGGCCGCGATCGTCGCGCGGGGGGCGTGGGCCGCGCTCCTGCCATGGAGCCGGCTCGCGTCGGGGGCCATGGCCGGGGCCCCGGCCGTGGTCCGGGCGTCCGCCTCGAGGCTGCCAGCCGCCGCCTCGCGGGCCGCGGGCGTCACCGCCCCGGCCTCCGCGCTCGTTCCGCGGGCCGCGCCCGCCGCCGTGACCGCCTGCTCGCTCGTCGCTCACCGCGAAGGTATAGCCGAACGGGGCCCCGGGCGGGACCGTCGGGGCGAGGCCCCGCCCGCGTGGGCCGTCCGAGGCCCGGCCGGAAGGCCCGCCGAAGGCCTCCGCGAGGCGAGCGTCGTCGCACCCCGAGGCGGGAGCCGCTCGAGCGCGCCTGGAGGGACCGTGCGCTGCGGCCCACGACGCGAGCGGCCACGCAGGCGAGGCGGCGCCTCCGGTCGGGCCGCCGGGCTCAGCCTCGTGACGACGTCTCCGCCACGCCGTGGACCGCCCGCGACGCGTGGGCCAGCACCCACGACCCGCCCCAGGCCCCGCCGTCGACCCCCCAGGCCGCCTCGAGGCTGCGGGCCGCCCCGGGCGCCGGGAGCGGCGCCGCCTCGACCCGCCGCCGCACGGCGCCGGGGAGGCCCAGCGTCGCCGCCGCGGCGAGCGCCGCG
>JANJTH010000247.1 GCA_024711205.1 Planctomycetota bacterium
CACGACCGCAACGGCAACCTGATCGACGACGGCCAGCGGCGGCTGACCTGGGACCACCGCAACCGCCTCGTCGCCGTCCATGACCGGGCGACCGGCCGGCCGATCGCGAGCTACGCCTACGACGCGTTCAACCGGCGGGTCGCGAAGACGACCTACTCGGCCGTGAGCCCCGGCGCGGTCGAGCGCACGACCCGCTCGCTCTGGGACGGCTGGGACCTGATCGAGGAGCAGGACGCCGCCGGCCAGACCACGGGGACCTGGGTGTGCGGCGTCGGAATCGACGAGCACGTCTCGTGGACGCGCACCGCCGCCCACCCGCTCGGGGCCGGGGCCTTCTACCTGCACCAGGACGCCCGCGGCTCCGTCGTCGCCGTCACCGACCACGCCGGCGCCGTCGTCGAGCGGACCCGCTACGACGACTTCGGCCGCGCCGACCACGAGAGCGCCCTCGGCCAGGAGCACGGCTTCCAGGGCCGCCAGCGCGACCCCGAGACCGGCTGGGTCTACTTCCGCAACCGCTTCTACGACCCCGAGACAGGGCGGTTTCTGAGCAGGGATCCGGTGTGGGACGCCGGGAACGTGGGCAACCTGTACGCCTTCGTGGGGAACGGGCCCGTGACGGGACGAGATCCGCTGGGGCTGATGGACATGGAGCTGCTTCAGGCTGCGCGTGAACTTGCCCGGTTTCCTCATGACCCTGATCTCGTGCAGAGGCTCGCCCGCCGTCTGGTTCGGGGTGCTCCCACCGAGATCGCGGTGGAGATGTGGACGAGGGCGGGCAGGCCGGATCTGGCCGCTCAGGCTGCTCGAACGGGGCCCGAAGCTGTGGATCAGGCGTTGGCTCGGATCCGGAGCATCTCTGCACAGCTTGGGAGCCGGGGGAGCCAGTTGGGTCCTGCCCATGCGCCGACGTTGGAGGCAGAGCGAAGGGCCCTCGTCAACGCGGTTCGAGAGGCGGCGCGCGCCAACCCGGCCGCCGCGCGGCTCCTCGATTGGCTCCGGGAGAATGGCCGGTTGCCGAAGGGCCTGCGGGGACCGGGAGCGATCGGCTTGCTCTTCTTGGCCGCTTCGGGCGCTTCGAAGGCCGCCGACTATGAGGAAGCGACCAGGCGCTGGAAGGACGACCCCTGCGCGGACGTGGACGCCGAAACGCGTCGCTTCGTCGCCAACTTGGTTGCTGACGACCTCGAAGGGTTCGCCGCATTCAGCGACCCCGCCAGTGCGCTGACACTGCCGATCATGGCCGACATGCTGAGGAACGAAGGAGCAAGCGGTGAGGGGCTGGGCGACTACGTCAGCAGGAAGCAGGCGGAGGCGACCCATGCGTTTCGCTCGGCCAAGGACACCTTCGGCTTCCTGCTCGACCTGGTCGGCGTCGGGCATGAGGGCAGGTAGGTCTCCTATGGAGCCGGCGGAGAAGGGAGTCCTCGGCGTAGGCACCTGCCGCCTCTGTTGGGCACCCCGAGGCCGCACGTGACAGACGAGAAGTGCAGGCGGTTGGAGGTGCAGTATCGGTCGTGTCCGTCGCCGGAGAACGGGGCGGCTTGGCTGGCCGAACGGGCTCGGCAGGGCTCCCCGAGCATGGAGTCGATCCGCCTCGCTGCCTTTCTCGGCCACGAGAGCGCTTGCCTCATGACGGGCGAGGTCTCAGGAGACGTGACGGACCCCGACGCTTGGGCCACCGAGCTGGCCCGATTCGGGAGGACTCCATGCGTCGAGTTGGCCCTGTTCCTCGGCGAGAGTTTGATGGGTACCTTGACCCCTCCCCGGGTGGTCGACCCAGTCCTGTTTCATGCCTTGGACGTGGCCCGAAGGGAACTTGGGCGGCAGGAGGCCCTCGTCACTCCGTTCGAGGTGTTCGAGGACGCATGGGATCTCCTGCTCGAAGCGCAGGATTCAGGCGACGCGCCCTTGACCGACGCTGCATGCGCCGCAATGAACTGCGCGCGCGCAGTCCTCTCTCACGAAGCTCTCGGTGCCGCCAACGCCGTCGGACGTATCGTCTTGGAGCTCAACCGAAGCCGCACGCCGTCCTGGGTTCGGTGCTTGCTCCTAGAGTTCGCCAATCTGAAGCTCGAGACGCCCCGCAGCCCATGAGTTGCTGACGGCCACGTAGTCGGCAGCCGGGACCGCGCCGGAAGCCGGTCGAAGTCCGGTCAGACGGACCCCGGACCAGAGCAATGCCATGGGTCCCGCCCGAGCCGCCTCCGAAACAGCAGACCCAGAAGCACCTCCTGAAGCATTTCCGGTGCACAGTCGCGGAACGTGCACGGACTTCCGCTGGTACCCCGGACGGCAAGGCCCCGCGCCCAACCGATGCGATACCACCGCCTCCTGGCTGAAGGCCGAGCCGATACCCCGCCCCGGCAGTACCCCGCCCAGGGTAGCGCCACAGGAGCGTGCGCAGCTTCCGCTGTAATCAACGCCCCGGCAACACCTTGAGCCCGACTCCCATGCATGCGTCCATGGCCCACCCCTCGGCGTAACCCCAGCGGGCTCTGTTGGGCTCGTCCGCCGCTGGCGCCCTCGCCCCCGCCCCGCCACGCTTCCTGCCGGTGACCCCGCCGCACGCTCTGCGCTCGAGAGAGCAGCCCGTCGAGGCCGCTCCCATGCTGGCTGGCTACCCGCCCGGCGGACGGACTCGCGCCCAGAGCTCCGCGACGCCGAGCGCGAGCGCCCAGCGATCGACGTAGGCCACGTCGAGCCGCGCGCCCTGCACGGCGAGGATCCCGCGCACGTCCTCGAGCTGGCGCTCGGAGCCGCTCAGGCTCGCCCGCTCGAGCTTGGAGAGCACGCTGTCCTCGGGGCTCACGACGAACACGCCCACGCCGTCGATCTCTGCCCGGCGGCGGCGCGCGAGCTCCTCGCGGCTGAACGCGCGGTCCTTCCGGATGATCAGGTCCACCTTCCAGCCGCTCGCGAGGTCGATCACGTTGAACATGTCCCGCCGCCGGAGCGCCTCGCGCGCCGCCCCTCGGTCGACGTAGTAGGCGGCGGACGGCAGGCCGGAGAGCACGTGCTCGAGCTGCTCTGGCGTCGGGTCGATCACCAGGGCGAGGTCCTGCGTCGCGCGCGGGGTGCCGAGGAGCGTGCTCGCGAACGAGCCGGTCACGAAGTACGGCGCGCCCGCGGCATCGAGGCGCCGTGTGACCTGCGCCAGCGTGGGGCCAGGGCCCGCCCCGCTCACGGCGACTCGAGCCCGGGCCCCAGCGCGCGCTCGGCGAGGCCCGGGTAGAGGAGCCGCAGGAGCGCGCGCTCGACCTGCGCCGCTCGGTACTCCGGGTGCCGCGCGCGGATCCCTGCCCGCGCGAGGTCGCGAACGGCGACCGAGAGCGCGACCGCCTCGGCCGCGCGCGCGGCCGGGGACATGCCACGCCACACCGCGACCTGAGCCGCGTGCGCCTCGGGCGTCGTGTCGAACGGCCTCGTCACGGCGTCAGCCTAGCGCCCCGGGCGCCCGGTCGGTCGGCCCGCCAGGGGCGCCGGCCCGCGGGACGGCCACCCGCGCCGGCGCTCGGCAGGGCCGCTCGGCTCCAGCGAGGCGCGAGCGCCCCGGCCGGGCTGGCGCCGCGTCGGCCTCCCGCCCGGCGTCCCCGCACCACCGCTCCCGTCCACGGCCCCCTCCTCCCGCGTCCCCGCGCGGCATACTGCCCGGGTGCACCCGCTCGCCAGCAGCCTCCCGGGCTGGGCCCTGTTCCGGGCGCGGGCCCTGGGGGAGGCCCCGTCCGCCGCGGCGCTCGCCCGCGCGCTCGCCGTCGACCTCCCGCGGGCCGAGCTCGCGGTCGCGCCCGAGGCGACGCTCTGGGCAGCGCTCCCGGGCGCGGTCGCGCAATTCCGCGCGTTGGTCGCCGCGGACGCCGGGCGGTCCGCCGCCCCGGCCGCCTCCGAGCGGACCGCCGCGCCCGGCGACGACGCGGCCTCGCTGCTCGACCTGGCCCGGGCGCTCGCCCGGCGCCTGCTCGCGCCATGTCGCCTGTGCCACCTGCGCTGCCCGGTCGACCGCACGGCCGGGCCCGCGGGCCGCTGCGGGCTGGGCCCGGGGCTGCGCGTCTACCGCGACTACGTGCACCTGGGCGAGGAGCAGGAGCTCGTCCCGACCCACGCCGTGTTCCTCGCCGGCTGCAACTGGCGCTGCGCCTACTGCTCCGACTGGGCGCACGTGGCCCGCCCCGAGGAGGACCCCGAGACGACGGCCGCGGCGCTCGCCCGCTCGATCGACGCACGGCGGGCCGAGGGGGCGCGGTCGCTCACGTTCGTGGGCGGGCTCCCCGACGTGAACCTGCCGGGCGTCCTCGACGCGCTCGCGGCCGCGCGTGCGAGCGTCCCGGTCGTCTGGAACAGCAACCTGAGCGCGACGCCCGAGGCGCACGACCTGCTCGAGGTCGCGGTCGACGCCTGGGTCGCCGACCTGAAGTACGGCGGCGAGGCCTGCTCGCGCGCGGGCTCCGCCGCGCCCGACGCGCTCGCGCGCGTCCACGAGAACCTCCTGCGCGTCGCCGGGCAGGCCCCGACGCCGGGCTACCTCGTCGTGCGGCACCTCGTGCTCCCGGGCCACACCGACTGCTGCGCGCGCCCCGCGCTCGACTGGGTCGCGGCCCACCTCCCGGGCGCGCGCGTGAACCTCATGGGCCAGTTCGAGCCGATCCCCGAGGTCCGCGGCACGGCCTGGGACCGGCGCCCCGCGCGCGCGGAGGTCGCGCGCGCGCGCGACCACGCCCGCGCGCTCGGCCTCGACCTCGACGGACCCGGGCCGCTCGACCCGCCGGGCTCGTCCGGGCCCGGCCCCTGGGCGGCCGTCCCCGGGGCGGCCCGGGGCGCCCCCGGGGCCGCCCCGGCCTTCGAGTCCGCGATCCGGATCGACGGGGAAGGGCGCGTCGTCCTCGAGGACCTCCCCCCCGACCTGGCCGACTTGGCGCACGCGCTCGGGGCCCTGGCCGAGGCCGACCGCGGCCCCGGGGGCGACGGCGCGGCGGCCCCGGGCGACCTGGCCCGCCGCCGGGCGGCCGCCGCACCCTGGCTGGAGGCCCGGGCGGAGGGCCCGCCGGGGGCCGCGGGCGGATGCTTTGACCCGGCCGCAGGCGACCAGTAGCATCTACCGATCGCTGCCCGACCGCGCGCGCACCGCCCCCGCGGTCGGGCGCCCCCCCGAACAGGAGGCTCCGTGGCCACCGAGACGACCCAGGCCCCGCGCACGCAGGCGGCCACCCTGAACGACCTGTTCGCCGAGCGCGCGAGCAAGACCCCGCAGCGGACCGCGCTGCGCCGCAAGGTCGCGGGCGCCTGGGAGGACATCTCCTGGAAGGCCTACCGCGACGCCGCGCGCCGGATCGGCCTCGCCCTGATCGCCCAGGGCGTCCAGCCGGGGCACGCGGTCGCGATCCTCTCGGAGTCGCGCGCCGAGTGGGCGTTCTGCGACATGGGGATCCTCGGGGCCGGCGCCGTCTCCGTCCCGATCTACCACTCGTGCCTGACCGACGAGGTCGAGTTCATCCTGCGCGACTCGCGCGCGACCGTGCTCTTCGTCGAGAACCTCGACCAGTGGGCCAAGCTCGCCGGCAAGCCCGAGAAGCTCGCGCACGTGACGAAGGTCGTGCTGCTCGACACGAACGACACCGAGAAGACGGCCGGCAAGGACAAGGGCGACGGGCGCGCCGTGGCCCCCTGGGAGGGCGACGAGCGCGTGCTCGCCTACGACGCCTTCCTCGAGCAGGCCGACGGCGTCGACGCCGAGCGCTGGGAGGACGCCTCGCGCGCGGCGGGGCCCGAGGACGTGATCACGTACATCTACACCTCGGGGACGACCGGCAACCCGAAGGGCGTGGTCCTCACGCACGGCAACGCCGTCGCCGAGTGCGAGGCGCTCGCCGCCGCGCTCGAGATCGCGGACGACGAGGTGACGCTCGCGTTCCTCCCGCTCGCGCACGTGTTCGCGCGCGTGCTCCACTGGATGCAGCTCCGCGCCGGCTACGTGGCCGCCTTCGCCGAGGGGATCACGAAGGTCGTCGACAACATGGGCGAGGTCCGCCCGACCTTCTTCGCGGCCGTCCCGCGGATCTACGAGAAGATCCACGCCGGGCTGCTCGCGAAGGTCAACGAGAACCCGCCGCTGAAGCGCCGCTACGTCCACTGGGCGATCGCCCAGGGCGTCGCCCGCGAGAAGGCCGCCCGCGGCGAGGGCCCGGGCGGGCTCGGGCTCTCGCTCAAGGGCGCCCTCGCCGGCCCCGCGCTCGGCAAGCTCAAGGCGGGCCTGACGGCCCGCACGGGCGGCCGGCTGCGCTACTTCATCTCCGGCGGGGCCCCGCTCTCGCCCGAGATCGCCTGGTTCTTCGCCTCGCTCGGGTTCTCGATCTACGAGGGCTACGGCCTGACCGAGACGACCGCCGCGACGCACCTGAACAAGCCGGGCGCGCACAAGATCGGCACGGTCGGCCGGGCGGTCGCCGGGCTCGACTGCAAGATCGCGCCCGACGGCGAGATCCTGGTCAAGGGCCCCGTGATCATGAAGGGCTACTTCAACCGCCCCGACGCGACGGCCGAGGTCATGCAGGACGGGTGGTTCGCGACGGGCGACGTGGGCGTGATCGACGCCGAGGGCTTCCTCAGGATCACGGACCGCAAGAAGGACCTGATCATCACGGCGGCCGGCAAGAACATTGCCCCGCAGAACGTCGAGAACCACGTCAAGACGGACCGGTTCGTCAGCCAGGTCGCGCTGTTCGGCGACAAGCAGCGGTTCTGCGTCGCCCTCGTGACGATCGACGAGGTCGAGGTCCGCAAGGCGCTCGAGGCCGAGGGGATCGCCCCGCCGGCCGCCTACGCCGACCTGGCCGCGCACCCCCGCACCCGCGCGCTCCTCGAGGGCTCGATCGCCGCCAAGAACAAAGACCTGCCCACCTACGAGCAGATCAAGTACTTCGAGCTCCTCCCGCGCGAGCTCGAGGTCGGCGACGAGCTGACGCCCAGCCTCAAGGTCCGCCGCAAGGTCGTCGCGACGAAGTACGCCGCCCTGGTCGAGAAGCTCTACGCGAGCGCCGGCGCCGGGCGCGACTGAC
>JANJTH010000683.1 GCA_024711205.1 Planctomycetota bacterium
GGATCGCGGCGGCGGTCGTCGCCGCCGCGGCCGCCGGCGTCGCCGCGGTCCGGGGCGCCGGGAGGGGGAACGCGGGGGATGAGGGAGCCGGCGACGTCGCCGCCGTGGCGTCGTCCGGGGCGGGCGAGCTCGTGGCGCTCCCGCCAGCGGCGCAGCCGCAGGCGCCAGCACCGCCGCCGGCTGCCGCTCCGGCCGCGCAGCCGGGCGACGGCGTCCCGGCCGAGCCCGACGGCGGGTCGCCGATCGTGGTCCGCGAGGGGAAGGTCTTCAACGCCCGGGACGGCTCCGAGCTGATCTGGATCCCGCCGGGGACGTTCATCATGGGGAGCGAGCTCGAGGAGAACGAGAAGCCCGAGCGCTACGTGACCCTGACGAAGGGCTTCTACATCGGCAAGTACGAGGTGACCTGGGGGCAGTTCGACCGCTACTGTGACGCGACGGGAAGGGGGAGGAAGGCGCGGCGCTGGGCTCACTCGGAACCTGTGGAAGGGCCCGTGACCGACGAACACCCGATCGACGGCCTATCGCGCGACGAGGCTGACGACTACTGCCGGTGGGCCGGTGGGCGACTCCCCACCGAGGCGGAGTGGGAGTATGCGGCGCGGGGCACGGACGGTCGGACCTATCCATGGGGTGGGGGCTTCCCGTCACGCTTGTTGCCGGTGGCGAACGTCACGGACGAGGCCTTTCGCAGGGCCATGCCGCCGCTAGATGGGTTCAGTTACGTGGAAGGCTACGACGACGGCTGCGTAACTCCGTGGTCGGTTGGCAGCGCCCCTCTCGGAGCCTCGCCGTTCGGTGTCATGGACATGGCGGGAAATGTGCTCGAGTGGACCGCAGACAGGCACACGACGCGAGAGCGGAATCTCACGACAGACCCCGTCGGTACTGACCCTCGGCCCATGTCCCGTGGCGGTAGGTGGGCGTGGAGCGCGTGGAGCGCTCGCGCGAGCCACCGCGAGGAGGTGGCAGGTTTTGCAGGGATTCGGATCGCGATGGACTCGAACGGGGGCCAGTAGCAAGGTGAGTGGCTTGGACATGAACGAGGCTCGCTTCGCGTTCGGGAAGAACTGGAAGCGCCTTCTCCCTCAGATCGACGGCGATCGCATCGCGACCGCGGAAGCGTCGCTCCGGGGACTGCTCGAGCGCGATCGGCTCGAAGGGATCCGCTTTCTCGACGTCGGATCGGGCAGCGGCCTTTTCAGCCTCGCAGCGAGACGCCTCGGTGCGACCGTCACTTCGTTCGACTATGACCGAGACTCGGTCGAGTGCACGAGCACGCTCCGGCGAGTGCACTTTCCCGACGACCCGACGTGGCGTGTCCTGCAGGGTTCCGTGCTCGACGCCTCGTTCATGGAGTCCTTGGAGGTCCACGACGTCGTCTACGCGTGGGGGGTGCTGCACCACACGGGCGCGATGTGGGAAGCGATCGATCAGGCGACCCAACGGGTCTCCAGCGGCGGGCGCCTCGTGCTCGCGCTCTACAACGATCAGGGCGCATGGTCGCGCCGGTGGGCCTGGGTCAAGTGGGCCTTCAACAGCCACCCGGTCGCGCAGGCCGGCGTCCTGGCGGCCTTCCTGCCCTACTTCGCCGCCCAAGGCGCGGTGGTCGACGTGCTGGCCCGCAAGAGCCCGTTCCGCCGCTACCGGGAATATCGGCGCGAGCGCGGGATGTCGTTGCTCGTCGATTGGGTCGACTGGCTCGGGGGGTACCCCTTCGAGGTCGCCAAGCCCGAGGAGGTCGTCGACTTCCTCTTGAAGCGAGGACTGCGTCTGCGTCGCCTGCGCACGGTCAGCGGGGAAGAAGGCTGCAACGAGTTCGTCTTCGAGCGCCTCGCGCAGACCTGAACCTGCGTTCCGCGCGTACGCGAGTCACCACGTGCCCGAAGAACGAGGGATCCCCGGGGGCGCACATGGCCTGCAGAGACAGGCGTCGACCGCCACCCTCGCCCTCGCCGCCTCCTGCGCGGGCTGGGGGTTCAGCTTCGTCCTGCTCAAGGACTTCGACGCCGGGCTCGCGAGGGCGCTGGGGAACGCGCCCTGGACGATCGCGGCCTGGGGCGTCGCGGCGCGGTTCGGGCTCGCCGCGCTGGCCCTCCTGGCGCTGCCCGGCGTCCGTCGCGCCCTGATCGCGCCGGGCGCGCGCGCGGTCTGGCGTGACGCGGGGATCGTCGCCCTGCCGTCGGCGTTCGGTTACGGGCTCCAGTTCGCAGGCATGCGCGGCGTCGACGCGGGGACGAACGCGTTCCTCACGAGCCTCTACACGCCGCTCACGCCGCTGTTCGCGTGGCTGCTGCTCCGGGCCGTGCCCCCGGGCGCCGTCGTCGGCGCGGTCCCCGTCGCCGTGCTCGGCGTCGCGCTGATCACCCGCGGGGCCGGAGGCGAGCTCCCAGGGACCGTCGACGCCGATCCGTTCGTCCTGGCGACGGCGGAGGCCGCGGCGCCAGCCGGCCCCGGACTCCACGAGGCGCTCGTGCTCCTGGGCGCCGTGTGCTGGGCGCTCCAGATCCTCGCGATCGACCGCTGCGCGCGCCGTCACGCGGCCATGCCGTTCTCCGCCGCGCTGTTCGCGTGGATCGGCGGCGCCTGGTGCGCCTTCCTCGCGCTGAGCGCCACGGCCGAGGGCGTGGCGCCCGCGCGCCTCGTGGCTCCCCTGGGCGACGCCGACCTGCTCGGCGGGCTCGCGCTCCTCGTCGTCGTGTGCACGCTCGTCGTGATGATCGTGATCAACCACTTCCAGCCCATGATCGACCCGAGCCGCGCCGCGCTCGTCTACACGGCCGAGCCGGCGTTCGCCGCCGTGTTCGCGGCCGCGCTCCACGACGAGCCCTTCTCGGGGCCCAAGCTGTGGGGCTGCGGCCTGCTCCTGGGCGCGAACCTGCTCGTGGAGCTCCCCGCGCTCTGGCGGCGCCGCGACCGCCCCACGGCGCCTGGCGTAGACTCCGCCCGGTCCGCCCCATGACGACCCCCTCCCTGTCCCCCTCCCCCCTCCGCGAGCGCGCCGAGGCGCTCTACCGCGCGCTCCAGGACGAGCTCGTGGCCGGGCTCGAGGCGCTCGACGGGGGCGCGCGGTTCGGGCGCGACGCGTGGACCCGGCCCGAGGGGGGCGGCGGGGTCACGCGCGTGCTCGCGGACGGGGCCGTGCTCGAGAAGGCCGCCGTGAACGTGTCGGCCGTGTGGGGGCCGGCGCCGAGGGCGCTCGTCGAGCACCTGAAGCTCGAGGCGGGGGCGTTCTTCGCGACCGGGATCTCCATGATCTTCCACCCGCGCAACCCGCACGCGCCGACGTTCCACGCGAACGTCCGCTACTTCGAGACGGACGCCGGTGTGGCCTGGGTCGGCGGCGGCTGCGACCTCACGCCCTACTACCTGTACGAGGACGACGTCCGGCACTTCCACGGCGTCGTGCGCGACGCCTGCGCGCGGCACGCGGTCGCCGAGCACGCGGCCTGGAAGGCCTGGTGCGACCGCTACTTCGTGAACGGCCACCGGGGCGAGGCGCGCGGCGTGGGCGGGATCTTCTTCGACCACGTCCGGGGCGAACTGGGCGCGCTGCTCGACTTCCAGGCCGACCTCGGGCGCTCGTGGCTGCCGGCCTGGGCGCCGCTCGCGGAGCGGCGCAAGGACACGCCGTTCGGGCCGGACGAGGAGCGCTGGCACCTGCAGCGCCGCGGGCGCTACGTCGAGTTCAACCTGCTCCACGACCGCGGGACCCGCTTCGGCCTCGACACGCGCGGCCGGACCGAGTCGATCCTCGTCTCCATGCCGCCGCGCGCCCGCTGGGACTACGACGCGCGCCCCGCGCCGGGCTCGCCCGAGGCCCGCCTGCTCGACGTCCTCGAGGGCCCGCCGCGCGACTGGGTGTAGGCGGGGTCCCGCGCGGCGTAAGCCACGAGCGCCCGGGCCTATCGGCGCCGGATCGCGATCAGCGTGATGTCGTCGTGCTGCTCGGCCTCGCGCGCGTGGCCCTCGAGCGCGCGCAGGATCGCCGCGATCAGGTCCGCGGGCGGGAGGTGCCCGCGCAGCGCGAGGAGCTCCGAGAGCGCCTCGAGCCCGAACTGGCGCTGCTCGGGGTCGGTCGCCTCGGTCACGCCGTCCGTGTAGAGCAGGAGCTGGTCGCCGGGCTCGAGCGCGACGAGCCGCTCGTCGAGGTGGGGGCCTATGTCCGCCACGACGCCCAGGATCAGCCCGCCCACGTCGAGCCGCTCGACCCGCCGGTCGGCGGCCCGGTAGACGAGCGGGCGCTCGTGGCCGCAGCCGGAGAGGAGGACCCGGCCCGTCTGCGCCTCGAGCGTGGCGAGGAGCATGCTCATGAACATGCCCGGCTTCAGGTCCTGCTTCAGGATCGCGTTGCACTCGCGCAGGATGTCCCGCGGGTGGCCGCCGCGGCCGACGAGCGAGCGGAGGATGCTCCGCGCCATGACCATGACGAGCCCGGCCGGCACGCCCTTGCCCGACACGTCGCCGATCGCCACGTAGAGGTTCGGCAGCTCGCGCACGGCCGGGCCCCACACGTAGTCGAAGTAGTCGCCGCCGACCTGCTGCGCCGTCTGCATGCGGCCCGACACCTCGAGGCCGGGGACGTCCGGGTCCTTGCGCGGGAGGAGCGCGAGCTGGATCCGGCTCGCGATCCGCAGCTCGGAGAGGATCGACTCCTTCTCCTTCGCCTCGCGGAGCAGCCGCGCGTTCTCGAGCGCGATCGCGGCCTGGTCGGCGAACGCGACGAGCAGGTCGCGCCCCTCGGCGTCGAACTGGCCCTCGGACGACTGGGAGTCGAGGTAGAGCGTCCCGATCACGCGCGTGCGCGCGCGCAGCGGCACGCACAGGACCGAGCGCACGTCGAGCGCGGCGATGCTCTTCATGTCGCGCAGGTCGAACTGCGCGTTCGAGGTGAGCACGGGCTCGCCCGTCTTGACGACGTTGCGGATCACCCCGTTGCTGATCTTGAACTCGGGCGAGCGGACGGCCCCGTAGTCGATGTTCCGCGCGACCTTGAACTCGAGTTGCTCCTCGCGCACGAGGATCAGGAACCCGCGCTCGGCGCGGATCAGGTGGATCGCCGTGTCCATGATCAGCTCGAGGAGCTGGTCGAGGTCGGTCTCGCGGTTGAGCTCCTTGCTCACCTCCTGGAGGATCAGGAGGTTGCCGAGCCGGTGCGCCGTCTTCTCGTCGCGCTGCGAGCGGCCCGTCGAGACGAACATGACGACCGTCTGCCCGAGCTGCAGCCGGTCGCCGTAGCTCAGGTGCGCCTCGGTCACGTGGGCGCCGTTCAGGTAGGTCCCGGTCCGCGAGCCCTTGTCGCGGATCGACCACTCGCCCTTGGACTCGGCGATCGTGCAGTGCCAGCGCGAGACGTCGGGGTCGCCCTCGACGACGACGTCGTTGTCCGGATGCGCGCCGATCCGGGTGCGCGAGCCCGTGAGCTCGTGGAACCGGTGGTGCGCGCCGCGGATCACGATCAGCCGGGGCATGGCCGGCAGGTTACCCCGCGCGCGCGGGCCCTCGCGATCGCTGCCGTCGACCCGGGCCGCGGCGCGCGCCCCGGCCCCGGGTGGACCTCGCGGCCGGGCCCGTGCTAAAGTCCCTCCGCACGAGGGGTCGACAGGGCCCTCGCGAGGCGAAGCGTGGCGGAGCGCGGCGAGTTCACCCGGAAGTTCGATCGCGAGATCCTGCGCGACGCCTCGGCCGAGGCCGAGGAGCGGGAGGTTGCTCGCAAGCGCGTCGACGCCGAGAACGCGGCGCTCGAGGCCGAGTTCCTGAAGGTCCTCACGATCCTCGACTACCGGGCCCGCTGGCTCCAGGACCGCTTCCCGACCTGCCGCGAGAAGGCCTCGGGCGAGGACGGGGCGCGCGGCCGGCGGTTCGAGTTCACGAACGCCGCGGGCGAGGTCGTCGGCTGGATCGAGTTCCGCACGCGGCTGTCCGACAGCCAGCAGGCGATCGTGCTCGAGTCGTTCATGGAGCTCAAGGGCGCGTTCCCGCGCCGGCACGACTACGTGACCTTCCCCAAGGAGCACGTCCACGTCGACCGCACGAAGCGGTTCGTGGAGTCGAAGCTGTTCGAGTTCTCGGGCCCCTACCAGTCGCTCCAGGCGGCGCCCGGCGCGTGAGCGCGGGCCGGGCGCCCCGCGCGCCGGGGCGCGAGGAAGCGGCGGCGCTGCGCGCGGTCGAGGTCCTCGACCACCTCGAGGCCGCGCACCCCGACGCGAAGTGCGCGCTCGACTTCGGCTCGCCGCTCGAGCTCCTCGTCGCGACGATCCTGGCCGCGCAGGCCCAGGACAAGCACATCAACACGCTCACCCCCGCGCTGTTCCGCCGTTACCCGACGGCCGCGGCCTGGGCGTCGGCCCCGCCCGAGCAGGTCCGCGAGGACCTCCGCCCGACCGGCTTCTTCAACCAGAAGGCCAAGGCCGTGCAGGCGACCTGCCAGGCCCTCGTCGAGCGCCACGGCGGCGCCGTGCCCGAGGACCTGGACGCGCTCGTGGCGCTCCCGGGCGTCGGGCGCAAGACGGCGAACGTCGTGCTCGGCAACGCCTTCGGGCACCCGGACCGGGTCGCCGTCGACACGCACGTCCAGCGCCTCGCGAAGCTCCTCGGCTTCACGCGCCACGACGACCCCGTGAAGATCGAGGCCGACCTCGCGGCGCTCTGGCCCGCCGCGCGGCGCACGCGCGGCTGCCACCTCCTGCAGTTCCACGGCCGGCGCGTGTGCGTGGCCCGGCGCCCGCGCTGCGACGCGTGCCCCGTGGCCCCGCTCTGTCCCTCGGCCCACAGCCCCCCGCCGGGCAAGAAGGCCGCGGGCAAGAAGGCCGCGGGCAAGAAGGCGCCGTCCAGGAAGTCCGCGGGCTGACTCGCTCCCCCTCGGGGGCGCCGCGGGCCGAGCGGCTTCACCAGCGACCTGCCGCCAGGTACCTTGGGCTCCATGACCGCAGAGCCCCCAGCCGCCCGCGCGACCGGAGCAGGGCGCGAGCGCGCCACGCGGCTCGCGGGCCGCGTCGAGCGGGTGCACCGCCGGGTCGCCCTCGGACTCGGCGCCTGCGGGGTCCCCGTCGTCCTGCTCGCAGGTCTCGCCCGTTCACGACTCCACGGGCTGCTCGACACCTGGTGGACCCAGGCCCTGTTCGACACGACCTTCCTCCTGGCCCTCTACGTCGGCGCGCTGGCGCTCGTCGGCCTCCCGTGGCTCGCGCGCGCGGACGCGCGGCGCTACCTGGGCGCGGTCACGCTGAGCGCCAGCGTGCTCTCGCTGCTCGCGCTCGGGGAGGTCGGGGTCCGCGCCTTCCGGCCGACCGAGGCCCGCCTCCGCGGACAGGCGGGGGCGACGATCCTGACCCAGAGCGACCAGCGCCTGGCGCCGAACCGCGAGGGGCAGGCCGGGGGCGTCCCGCTGCGGAGCAACCGGTTCGGCCTCCGCGGGCCGGACGTGCCCGCCGAGAAGCCGCCCGGGACCACGCGGATCCTGGCGCTCGGGGACAGCTACACGTTCGGGAGCGGGGTCCTCGAGGAGCGGACGTGGCCCTTCCGGGTCGCAGCGCTCCTCCGCGAGCGCTTCCCGGGACGCGCGTTCGACGTCCTCAACGCGGGCCACGACGGCTTCTCGGCGGCCGACGAGCGGCGCGAGCTCGAGCACTTCCTCCCCCTCGTCGACCCCGACCTGGTCCTCGTCGGGGCCTGCCAGAACGACCACTGGATCCACGCGCCCCCCTACGACGCGCGCCGGCGCTGGCGCTACGCGCTCGTGGGCGACGACCTGGCGGCCGGCGCCATGCACCGCTCGGCGATGTGCGCGGTCGCGGCGCTCGCCTACGACAAGTGCCTCCTCTCCCTCGGGCTCCGCGACACGCAGGCGGCGGTGCACGAGGCGCTGGCCGACGCCGAGGGCGAGAACTGGCGCGCGTTCCTCGCGGCCCACGGCGCCATGCAGGAACTGGCCGCCCGCGCGGGGAAGCTCCCCCCCCTCGTGCAGGTGCTCGCGAACGTGACGCGGCGCGGGCCCGCGCCCGACGGGGGCCCCATGCACGCGCGATACCTCGAGGGCCTCGCGGCGATCGGCGTGCGCGCGCACACCGCGCTCGAGGAGCTGGCCGCCCTCGAGGGCGAGTACCTCGTGCTCAACGACTGGGACCCTCACCCGAACGACAAGGGGCACGACGCCTACGCGCGGGCCTTCGTGCGCGAGCTGCTCGCGCGCGGCTACCTCGACGAGCGCGGCGCCCCCCGGGCACCCTCGCGGCCCCGCTGACCGGGCGCCGCGCGCCGTGAGCGCGCGCCGGCACGTCGGCGCGCCGGCGCGCTAGGATCCGGCCATGCGCCCCGCCCGCGCCCTCGCGCTCACCGCCGCCGCCGCCGCCGCCGCCGTGGCCGCGCTCGTCGCGCCGGCGGCGCGCGCGCGCGCGCCGGAGGCCCCCGTCGTCCTCCTCGTGGCGGGCGAGAGCCTGGGGCACCTCGAGCCCTGCAACTGCCAGGACGGCATGCTGGGCGGGTTCCCGCGCCGGCTCGCGCGGATCGCGCGCGAGCGGGCGCGGGCCGGGGACGGCGCGGGCGCGCTGCTCGTCGCGGACGGGGGCGACCTGACCGGGGGGCCCGACGCGCGCCCGGCCGCGCTCGAGGCGAAGGCGCGCGCGGCGCTCGACCTCCTCGCGCAGGCGGGCGCCGCGGCCGTGGCCGTGGGCGAGCAGGACCTCCGGCTCGGCCCGCGCGCGCTGCGCCGCCTGGCCGACGCGGCGGGGGTGCCCCTCCTGTGCGCGAACGCGCGCGAGCCGGGCCGGGCCGCGGCCCCATTCCTCGCCTGGCGCCGCGTGAGCGCGGGCGGCCGGGCGGTCGTGCTCACGGCCGTGCTCGACCCGGAGCTCGGCGACCCGACGGGCGCGCTCGAGGTCGGCCCGCCGGCCGAGGCGGTCGCCGCCGCGGCGGCGGAGGCCGCGGCGACCACGCCCGGGGGACCCGAGGGGCCGCGCCCGCTCGTGATCGCGCTGTTCCACGGGTCGCGCGCGCGGGCCGAGGCGCTCCTCGCCGGGGCGCCGGTCGACGTGATCGTGTGCGGCCACGACCAGACCGAGCCCGGCCCGCTCGCGCGGCTCGGGCGGGCGTGGCTCGTCGAGACCGCGCGCGACGCGCGGCGCCTGACGCGCGTCGAGCTGCCGACCGACGGGCCCGCCGCGCTCGCGCAGCTCCCGCTCGACGGCCACGTGCCCGACGACGCGCGCGCGCGCGCCCGGGTGGACGCCTACTACCGCGAGGTCCGGGGGCTCCCGCTCCCGCCCCGGCAGCCCGCGCCCGAGGGCGGGGGGCTCGTGGGCGCGGCGACGTGCACGGCGTGCCACCTCGAGGCGGGGCGCAAGTTCGCGGCGTCGAAGCACCACGGCGCCTACGCGCGCGTCACGGCGAAGGAGCCCGAGCGCGCCGGGCTGTTCGAGTGCGTGGGCTGCCACGTGACCGGGCACGGCTTCGAGGGCGGCTTCACCTCGCTCGAGGCGACCCCGCACCTGGCCGAGGTCTCGTGCGAGCGCTGCCACGGCGTGGGCGGGAACCACGTCGCGCAGGGCGGCGGGCGCGGCTACGGCGTGAAGCCCGGCTTCCCCGAGAGCTGGCGGGCCACGTGCGTCGCGTGCCACGACGCGTCGAACAGCCCGGGGTTCGACTTCCTGCGCGCCCTCGAGGCGATCAAGCACTGGCCGGACCGGTGACCCGCGCGGGGCAGGTCGAGGCGCTCGCGCGCGCGCTCGACGCCGTCGCCGCGGCCGACGACGTCGAGGCGCGCCGCGCGGCGCTCGAGGGGCTGGCCGCGCGCGCGCGCGCGGCCCTGCGCGAGCTCGGGCAGGCGCCGGCCGCGTCGAGCCCGCGCGAGGCGCTCCGCGGGCTGTTCGTCGGGCGCAAGGCCGAGCTCGGGCGGCTCGCCGCGCAGGTCGAGCGGCTCGCGCCCGCGGAGCAGCCGCTCCTCGTCGAGGGCGAGCCCGGGACCGGCAAGACGCTCGTGGCGCTCCTCCTCCACGACGCGCGGGCCGCGCGCGGGCCGCTCGTGCGCGTCGTCGCCCCTGGCCCGCCCGACGCGCTCGCGCGGGCAGGGACCGAGCGGGCCGCCACGCTGCTCGTGGAGGAGCCCGGGCTCCTGCCCCTGCCCGTCCAGGAGGAGCTCGTGCGCGCCCTCGCGCCCCAGCGCGGGCGGCGCGCCCCGCCGCGCCTCGTCGCGACGTCGGGCCTCGACCTCGAGGCGCTCGCAGCCCGCGGGTGGGTCGTCCCGGCCCTGGCGGAGGCGCTCGCGGCCCTCCGCCTGCGCCTGCCGCCCCTCCGCGAGACCCCCGGCGCCGCCGCGGAGCTCCTCCTGGCCGCGCTCCGCCGGCGGAGCGCCCCGCACGACCCGCCCGCCGTGACCCCGGCCGCGCTCGAGGCCGCCGGCGCGC
>JANJTH010000740.1 GCA_024711205.1 Planctomycetota bacterium
GGCCGCGAGGCGGTCCCTGGCCAGGCCGCCCGGGCCGATCGCGTCGCGGTCGCCCAGGGCCGGCGCGCGGCGCCCGCCCGCGGGGCGCCGCGGCGGGTCAGCCCGCCGACACCTCGAGCGACCGCACGGCGAGCGTCGGCTCGCCCGTCATGCCGAAGCCGACCGCCTCGACGGGCTCCCCCACGACCTGCGCGCGGGCGCCGTCGCGGGCGCGCGACAGGTCCCCCGCGAGCGCCCAGCGCCGCCCGTCGTCGCCGACGAGCACCCAGGCCCCGGGCCCGAGGTCGAGCCGCTCGAGGCGGCCCGCGACGACCTGCCCGCCGGTGCGGCCCGTCACGCGGCCACCCCGTCGCGGCCGCGGCCGAGCCGGACCACCGCCGCCGCCCACGCGACGAGCGCGACGGCGTTGCCGACCAGCCAGATCGCGTCGAGCGCGCCGTAGCCCGGAATGAACCGGACGTCGGTCCAGGGGAGCACGACGCCCGTCGCGAGCCGCGCCGCCCAGCCGAGCGCGAGCCCGACGCCGAGCCCGCGCAGGGGCCGGACGGGCACGCAGGCGAGCGCGACGACGCCTGGCAGGAGCGCGCTCGCGAAGAGCGGCGTCCAGTGCCACGACGGCCCGAGGAGGAGCAGGTCCCAGTCGGCGGGCGATCGGATCAGGAACCGGCCCACGAGCGGGACCTCGCCCACGCCGAGGGGCGCCAGGAGCGCGGTCGCCCCGCACCCGACGAGGGCGCCGAGCACGAGCCCGACGGGCGGCAGCGCCTTGCCGCCCTTGCGCGCGAACAGGAGCGCGAGCGGCGCGACGAGCGCCAGGCCCACGAGCCCCGGCAGGAGGATCGCGCGGCGGACGGCCGCGCCCGCGTCGAGGACCCCCCAGCCGTACTTCTCCGTCCGCTCGCCCGCCTTCGCGTCGGCGGGCGCCTGGACGGTCGCGCGCAGGATCTCCTCGACCCCGTCGGGGCGCGTGACGCCCGTGGCGTAGAGGAGCGCCGCCGCGCCCGCGACGTGGGGCGTCGCCATGGACGTGCCCTGCCACCACGCGTAGACGGTCTTGCCCCGGGTGCGCGGGTCGAGCGTGTTCTGGAGCACGCCGCCCTCGACACCGTAGCTCTTGTCGCCGCCCGGCGCCGCGATGAACGTCTGCTTGCCGTGCGACGAGTAGTAGGCGAGCTTGCCCTCGGGGCCGACCGACGAGACCGCCGTCGCGCCCGGGTAGGCCGCCGGATACTCGACGCGCGCGCGCCCGCCGTTGCCCGCCGCGCACACGACGAGGCAGCCCTTCCCGCGCGCGTAGGCGACCGCGCTCGCGAGCACGCGCGAGTGGCCGCCGCCGCCGAGCGACAGGCTGAGCACGTGCGCGCCCTGGTCGGCCGCGAAGCGGATCGCGTCGGCGATGTCCGAGGTCGTGCCCCAGCCCTGGGCCGAGAGCACCTTGAGCGGCATGACCTTCGCCTTGGGGGCCAGGCCCATGACGCCGCGGCCGTTGTCGGTCGACTGGGCGATCGTCCCGGCGCAGTGCGTCCCGTGCCCGTGGTCGTCGGCCGCGATCGCGTCGTCGTTCACGAAGTCCCAGCCGGGGACGAAGCGCGTGCGCGCGAGGTCCGGCGCCCACAGGCCCTTCTTGTCCTCGTGGGCGACGCCCGTGTCGATCACGGCGACGATCACGCCCTCGCCGTCGGCCCAGCGCCACGCGTCGCGCGCCCCGACCATCTGCATGTGCCACTGCTTCGCGGCCCACGGGTCGTTCGGGTAGGTGTCGGCGGGCTTCGGCTGGTCGTCCTCGGGCCACAGGTCGCCCCCGCCCGGGGCCATGAGCAGCGACATGGGCTCGATCGTGAACCGGAGGTTCGGCTCGGCCGCCTCGACCCGCGCGTCGCCCTGGAGGGCGGCGAGCAGGCGCGCGCGGACGTCGCCCGTGGCCTGCACGATCGCCACCGCCTCGTCGGCGCTGTGGTCGCTGTTCCAGCGGACGGCCGCGGCGAGCCCCGGGTCGACCTCGCCGAGGCGCGCGCGGAGCCAGTCGAGGGACGTGCCGTCCACGAGGTCGACCACGACCTCGTCGGTGAGGTCCCCGTCGGTCGGCGCGTGGACGGGGTGGTCGTCGGCCCCGCCCCCGCCGCAGCCCGCGAGCGCGAGGGCGGCCAGGCCGCAGGCGAGCGGCGCCGCGCGGCGGCTCACGCGCGCGCCCGCGCGGCCGGGGTCCGCTCGCCGCGCGCGCGATCGGGGTCCCACTCGAGCCGGAGGTGCCAGCGGCGGAGCGCGGCGCCCGCGGCCGCGCCGGCCGCCGCGCCGAGGATCCGGGCCGACGCCCCGCCGCCGAGCAGCATGGACGCCGCCCAGCCGATCGCCCCGCCCCAGGCCGCGCCCTCGAGCGCCTGCCTCGAGCAGCACTCGGGGCACGCCTCGGCCTCGTAGCGCAGCCCCGAGTAGCTCCCCGCGTAGCGCCGCGCGCCGGCTGGCGTGGCCGTGGCCTCGATCACCTCGGGCTCTCGCTCTGGCGTCGTCATGTCCCCTCCCCGGAGGCCCCGGCGCGCAGCGCGCAGGCCAGGCACCCGCCCGCAGCGTAGCAGCGCCCGTGCCGGGGCGCCGGCGCACAACCCTCGACCTGGCAGGGGCCTCCTGGACACCGCCGGCGGCGCGGCGCGACGGCCTGCTCTAGAATGCCGCGGCACCTGCTGCAGAGGTCGACATGCCGCCCGACGACGCGGAGCTCCGGCTCGACCCCCAGCAGGCGGTCGAGGCGCTCGACCTGCTGGCCGAGCTGCGCCTGCGGACGGCCCCGCACACGGACGCGGCCCGGCGCCTCCACACGGACCTCCGCGCGCGCTTCCGGCTGAAGCGCCCGGCCGACCTGCTCCTGGCCTGGGAGCGCGCGCTCTCGGACGCGCCGGGGGACGTCGTGCTCGGGCGGGCGCTCCAGGAGTGGTCGCTCGCGCTGGGCGTCCACGCCGCGATCAACCTCGAGGACCTGCGGGCGGCCCGGCGCGCGATCGAGGGGCTCGCGCAGGCGCTCCCGGCGCTCCGGCCGCGCTGCGGGGCGATCTTCGCCTGGTCGCGCCGCGCGCGCGACGTGACCGAGGCGCTCGCGGCGCTCGTCGGCCGCTCGAGCGTCATGGACGCCGCGCGCACGCAGACCTGGCGGGCCGTGTTCACCGACGACCTCCGCAAGGCGCTCGCGCTGCGGGCGCCGCACCGCCTGTCGGTCCTGATCACGGGCGAGCCGGGCACCGGCAAGGAGATCGTCGCGCGCACGATCGCCGCCGGTCGCGGCCCGCTGGACCCCGACGGCGCCGAGCCGGGCCCCTACGTGACCGTGAACATCGCGTCGCTCACGCCGGCCCTCGCCTCGTCGGCCCTGTTCGGGCACACGCGCGGGGCGTTCACGGGCGCCACGAGCGAGCGGGCCGGCCTGTTCGCGGCGGCGTCCGGCGGCGTGCTGTTCCTCGACGAGATCGGCGACGCCTCGCCCGAGGTCCAGGTCCGGCTCCTGCGCACGCTCCAGGAGGGCACGGTCCGCCCGGTCGGCGCCGACCACGAGCGCGCGGTCGAGGTCCGCGTGCTCGCGGCCACGAACCGCGACCTGGCCGACGGGGTCGACTTCCGCCGCGACCTGCTCGAGCGGCTGTCGGTCCTGCGCGTCGCCTGCCCGCCGCTCCGCGAGCGGAGCGACGACCTGCCCGAGCTCGTGCGCCACTTCGTCGCGGCCGAGATCGACGTCTCGGCCTGGCCGACGATCGTCGACGAGGTCCTGGCCCGGCTCGAGGACGAGACGCGCGACTGGCCCTGGCCAGGCAACGTCCGCGAGCTGCGGGCCGCCACGAACCGGGTCCTGGCCGGGCAGCCCGCGCTGCTGCGGCGCGAGGCCGGGGGCCCGCCGGCGCAGGGCCGCGGCGACCCCGTGCTCGGGGCGCTGGGCCTGGGCTCGCTCGAGCAGGCCAAGCGCCGCTACGCGGAGGCCGTCCTGCGGGCCGTCCGCGGCAACAAGTCCGAGGCGGCCCGCGTGCTCGGGATCGACCGCAACACGTTGGCCCGCTACGTGCGCGACGCGGTCCCGGGCTCCACACCCTCGACCGACGAGGCGGATTGATGCAAGATCGGGCGATGCACGTTCGGCGACGAGACCGACGGCCGGGCGCCGGGGCGAGCACGGCCACGCGCGCGCAGGCGGGGCGACCGTGACGGCGCGCGCGAAGGCCGAGCCCGAGCGCGGGCCGGAGCTGCCGGTCCGGCGGGGCCGATCGGTCCACGAGGACCCCGAGGCGTTCCTCCTCCAGATCATCGAGCGGGCGGACGACCGGCTCGGGACGGGCGCCGCCGAGATCCTGGGCGCCGTGGCCGGGGCGGCGCTCGCGCTCGCGGTCCCGTTCGCGCAGGGGCTGATCCTGCGCGGGGTGATCGGGAGCGCGATCGGCAGCCTCGTGGGCAAGAAGATCGCGGAGCAGGACCCGCAGTGGTTCCGGCGCCGGCTCGAGCTCGCGCTCGACCGGTTCGAGGAGATCAACCGGTTCCACCTCGAGGGCCGCTGCTCGAAGCGCTCGCGCGACGAGTACGTCGACGACCTCGTGGAGCGCTTCTTCGACCGGAGCGACTCCCTCCTCGAGTAGCCGGCCCGCGGGGCCCGCGCGGCCCTCGATACGACGTGACAGCGGCCCCGGGGCGCCCCGTAGAGACGGGTGCGCGACGCGGACACGACCACGACGCGCGACGACGCGGCGGACCGCGGGGCCTCGGCCCTGGCGCCCGTCCGCGTGACCCGACCGGGACCGACCTCGACCGCGACCTCGCGGCCGCGGGGCGACGCTCGGCGTGCGCGTTGACAACTCGGTCGACTCGAAGCGAGCGCGTCCACCACCAGGCTGGTGGGGCCGCGCTCGCCCACGCGGACGTGGTGTAGCAGGAGCACGGGGCCCTCCCAAGGCCCGAGCGCGGGTGCGATCCCCGCCGTCCGCTTGTGCCGCTGGCACGTGTCGAAGGTCGCGCGGTCGAGGGACCGGGCTCGGCTCCAACCCGAGCAGGCGGGGTGCGACTCCCTGGCGACCTGTCCGGCCTCCGTGGGGGAGCAGAGTCCCCGCCACCCTGTCACGGTGGAGACCGCGGGTGCGAATCCCGCCGGAGGCGAACGAAGTCCGAATTCACGCTCCCCTGGAGGAATCAGCAGACTCGCTCGGTCGAGAGCCGAGAGCTTTCCGGGTGCAAGTCCCGGGGGGAGCAACGACGCGGCGTGGAGCAGAGGAGTGCTCGCGAGCCTCATAAGCTCGAGGTCGTCGGTTCGAATCCGACCGCCGCCATGCAGCCGATCCCTGGCCCGCGCGCCTCGCCGTGGACCCAGGGCTGGGAGCGCGCCCGCGCGGGCGCCCCCTGGCCCGAGCGGCGGCGAGGCGCGCGGGCGCGAACCGCTGCCCCCTGGTCCAAGAGCAGGACGCCGCGCTCTGAACGCGGAGGTCGGGGTGCGACTCCCCGGGGGGCGATCCCGCCCGCCGCCGAGCGCGCGAGCTCCTGGATCCCTAGCTCAACAGGAGAGCGTCCGGCTGAAAACCGGAGGGTCCGAGTGCAACTCTCGGGGGATCCGACGCGAACGAACGAAGCCCCGCCGTGGTCCAGGAGACACGACGCCACCCTCCGAAGGTGGAGACCCTGGTGCGACTCCAGGCGGCGGGATCTCGACTCCCCGTGGTGAAGCAGAATCACACGGAGCTACGGACTCCGGATCCCGGGTGCGACTCCCGGCGGGGACATGGATCCGACCGTCGTTTGGCCGGAAGAGGGCCGGCGCCGGCTGTAAACCGGATGCGCGCGAGCGCCCCGGAGGTGCGACTCCTCCACGGCGGATCTCGGGGACGTGGTGACAAGAGGATCACGCGAGCTCGGCAGGCTCGAGGTCCGGGTGCGACTCCCGGCGTCTCCAACCGGATTCCGCTGTTTTCGTGTCCGGCGAAGCCGGGCACGAAAACAGCGGAATCCGGAGAGCAAGCCCTGCGGGGGCGCCCGGCGCCGACCGCGGGGGTGATCGACCAGGAATGCGACTGCGCGGCCTTGGCTCAGGAGTTGAGCGCGAGGGTGCCAACCTCGAGGGACGGGTGCGACTCCCGTAGGCCGCTTGTGGGTGGTTGCGCCCCCCGTCGGACGTGGGCGCCGCCGCCAAGCGAGATTCCGTGGGCGGCGCCGCAGGCGCCGCCCACGGAATCTCGTGGGGACGTGGTGACAACAGGATCACGCGAGCGTCGCAAGCTCGAGTTCCGGGTGCGACTCCCGGCGTCTCCATCGCAGCCCGTAGTAGAGAAGTGAGCACGCCGCTCTGATGAAGCGGAGAGGGTGGAGCGTTACCACCCGGGCTGATCTCCCGGTGATGCCGAAGCAGCCGAGGCGCGCGGCCGTGGACCGCGTGGAAGCAGGTGCGAGCCCTGCCGCCGGGATCTCGAAGCAACGAGCCGTAGCGCAGCCAGCAGCGCGCGGGTCTGGGGGACCCGAGGTCGTGGGTGCAACTCCCACCGGCTCGATCGATCCGCTCCCGTAGCTCAATCAGGAGAGCGCCAGCCTGACGTGCTGGAGGTCGGAGGTGCGATCCCTCCCGGGGGCATGCCGTCGGTTCGTCCAAGAGCAGGACGCCTCGCTCACATCGAGGAGACGGAGGTGCGACTCCTCCACCGACGATCCCGGTGCGCGCTGGCGCGCCCTCGAACACGACATGCCCGCGTGGCTCGGGAGCCGAGCGCCTCCCTGGTGAGGAGGAGGGCCGGGTGCGACTCCCGGCGCGGGCAACAAGGGGCCGCCACGAACGCCCCGGGGTCAGGCTTCCCCCGACACCGCGAGCGCCGCGCGAGCGGCGCCCCCCGCGGGCGGGCAGCGAGCCGACCGACCCCCACCGGCGGGCGCCCCTCCCTCCACCGCGCGCGGCCCTCACGGGCCCCGCGCAGACCGGCGACGTGGAGCACGGGCCGTCTCTCATGAGGACGGGCCAGAGGGTGCGACTCCCTCCGCCGGCAACTGGATCGTCAACCGGCGCAGGCCGCCGGCGCCGTCTCGAACACGGACGGGCCCGGAGACGGGCTGGGGTGCGAGTCCTCGGCGATCCGTGAGGTTCTCTACGGGGTGTAGCTCAGCCTAGCCAGAGCGCTGCGTTCGGGACGCAGAGGCCGTGGGTGCGAATCCCACCACCCCGATGATCCCCGTGAGCTCGGGAGTCGAGCGGCCGTTTGTTAAACGGCGGGACCTGGTGCGAGTCCAGGGCGGGGAGTCGGGACGGCGAACCGGGCGAGCGCCCGGGCCTCGTTGCTAGCGAGTGCGCCCCTGCGGGGGTGGGGTGCGAGTCCCTCGCCGTCCGAGACACGGTCCGCGAGCCGGAGAGCCAGGCGCCGAGCTGCAACCTCGGAGGGCGGGGTGCGACTCCCCGGCGGACCTTTGCGCGCGGAGCCTCGGCCACCCAGGGGCCGGGCCCGCGAAGCGATCGAGACACCACGTGCCTCCGGAGCATGGGCAGCCATGCGCCCGCCTCGTAAGCGGGAGAGCCCGGTGCGACTCCGGGCGGGGGCTTGTTCGACGACATCTGGCGCGCTGGTCCAAGCAGGCAAGACGGAGGCCTCTCAAGCCTCAGATCGGGGTGCGACTCCCCGGCGCGTCAACGGAGGTCCCGCGATCGCCGCGGGACCTCATGGATCCGTAGCTCAACAGCGGAGCAGCCGGTTCTTACCCGGAAGGCTGAGGGTGCGACTCCCTCCGGATCCAAACGCAGCGGCCAGGCCTCCCTGGCCCGGTGTCCCGGCCCGGTAGGCTAACGAGCAACGCCGCCGCGCTCAGAACGCGGAGTTCGGGGTGCAAATCCCCGCTGGGCCATGAGGGCAAGGACTTGCGTCGTAGATGTTCGGGTTTTTTCTGCGATGCTGGAGATGCTCCGGACGGCCCGGCCGTGAGTTATGGACGCGCCGTGCCACGGCCTCGAGGTCGTCCTCGGCGTTCCGCTGGTAGCCGTGGAACACCTTGGGGTCCGCGTGCCCCGTGAGCTTCATGGCCTGCTCGGGGACGACGCCGGGCGCGCGCACCGCGTCTGCCACCCAGGTCCGGCGCCAGGAATGAACGTCGACGTCGGCGATCCCGAGCGCGGCGCAGGCCCGGTCCATGTGCGCGTTGATCGTCTCGCGCGAGGCCGGCTTGTTCATGTCGCGCGCCGACGGGTAGAGCCAGTCGCCCGGCCGGCGAGCGCGCGTAGCGGCCACGGTCGCGGGCGCGAGCCAGACGGTGCGCCAGGTCCGGCGCTTCGAGGAGTAGACCTCGAGCTTGCCCGTCGTCCTGTCGAGGTCACGCTCGCGGGCCCCGAGCAGCTCGGACACCCGGCAACCCGTGTCGTGGAGCGCGAGGATCAGCGGCACCCACCGGGCCCTCGTCCTGGTCGCCGCGGTCCACGCGAGCACGCGCTCGACCTCTGCCGGGGTCATGGGCCGCTTCGTCGTCGGCAGGGCCTTCAAGCGCCTGGCCCGCGGCCAGGGCTCCCGCACGAGCCCTCGCTCGTGCGCCCAACCCCACGCGGACGAGACCAACGCCATCAGCGCGTTCACGGTGCGAGGCTTCCTGCCCGGGCGCAGCTCGTCCTGGGCGCGCACGACGTCGGCCCGGGTCAGGGCGGCGGTCTCGACCTGCATCAACGAGTCGGCCAGGTAGCGGAGCACGTCCTCCATGCGCTCGATCGTGGCGGCAGAGCAGCCGGGCTCCTGCGGGCCCTGGCGCTGCCGCCACAGGATCGAGCGGCGCACGACGTCGCCCACGGTCAGCGCGGGCGGGGGCGCGCCCCTGGCAGGCGGCGGGGCCCCCGTCTCGCGGTAGCTCCGCTCGATCTCGGCGGCGAGCCGTCGGGCCTCGCGCTCGTCCTCGAGCTTCGTCGCCTGCTCGACTCGCTTGCCCTCGGGCGTCACGAGCACGACGCGCCAGGAACGCTCTCGGCAGCTCGCCTTGGGCGGCCTGGCGTAGCAGCGCCAGCCGCGGATCACCTTCTTGGGCATGGTCCTGGTCTACCCCGCCACGTTCCGCCGGGCCAGGAACGCCCGAAGCTGGGCCCGCACGATCCCCACCTCCGGCGCCTCACGCTCGGCCCCGATCACGCGGAGCACGTCGCCCCTGCGGTAGAGCCACCGCCCCCCCGGCAGCCGCCCGGCCGGCTCGAGACGCCCCTCGCGCCGCCACCGGCGAATCGTGTCCGCGGTCACGCGAGCCAGGGCCGCGGCTTCGCCGCCGGTCACGAGGTCCTCTGGCGGGCTCACCACCCCCCCTCCCCGGGCAGCTCGACCGCGAGCAGCCGGGCGGCCTCGAGCACGAGCGCCTCCGCGTGGAGGGGGGGCAGGTCCGAGCCGTAGCAGCGCCCCACGGGCCCGACCATCCCCGGGCGGACGACCATCCGCCCCTCGGCCTGGATCGCCTCCCGCTCGAGGTCGTCCTCCCGCGTGCGCGCGTGCATGCTCGGGTAGGAACCGGCAGAACCGGCAGAACCGGCAGGATCGCCCAATGCTCGCGTTCTGTCGGTTCTGCCGGTTGTGCATGATCCGGCAGGAACCGGCAGGAACCGGCACGGGGTCGGCCGGCGGGCGGGCAGCTCGACCTGCCGGCCCGCCCGCTCCGGGGCTGCCGTCCGGCCCCCGCCGCCCTCGAGCAGCGCCAGGGGCGCTGCCGCCCCGCCGCGCCGGGCGCTTGCCAGGGTCGCGGCCACCTCGCCCTCGTCCAGCCCGACGGCGAGGCCGGCGGCCCCGAGGCGCTCGAGGCCCGTCTCGTCGCCACCCATGCGGGACCACGCGAACGCGGCCCGGTTCAAGGTGCGGTTGCGCGAGCCCTCGCCCGCCTGAGCGACGTCGGCCACGAGGCGCTCCAGGGTCGCCGCGAGGTAGCGCCCGCGGTCGCGCACGATTCGCGGGCCGCTCACCGCGGCCTCGCGACGGCCCACCGCTTCCCGCCCGCGCCCCGGTTGGGACGCTCGACGACCAGCCCGTCGGCCCCCTGCGTCTGGAGCCGGAGGAGCGCGCGGCCGGCGGCCTCGGGCCGGAGGCCCGGCCGCCCGGCCGCCGCGAGGCGCTTCGCCCACCCCGCGGCCGTGTCCTCGAGTCGCTGCCCTGGGACGAGGATCCGGAGGAGCGCCAGGGCGGTCTCGGAGTCCTCCGCGCTCAGGGTCGGCGGCGGGGCCTCGCCCGGCCGGACGACCATGCGCGCCACCTCGAGCCCGTGCGCCAGGAAGTAGCGCGCGAGGAGCGCGGCCCGCTCGACGGTGGCGCACGGGATCAGGCCGGGCCGGGCCCCGAGCGCCACGTCGAGCCCATGCAGGAGCGCGACGAGGCGCACGAGCTGGTCACCGTGCTTGCCGTAGAACCCCGATTGAAGCCCGAGGCCCGCCTCGTCGAGCTCGCCCGCGAGCGTCGTCCCGCGGAGGTTCTCCTCCGCGACGAGCGCCCGCCCAGCGGCGTCGACGAGCATGGGCTCGCGCTCGTGCTCGCCCAGCTCGAGCAGGCGCGCGAACAGCCCTTGCCACTCGGCGCGCAGGTCCCGCCCGGCCTCCTGCCCCTCGCCGCGAGGCACGAACGGGACGTGCGCCCACAGGAACCGCGGCGCGAGCCCGTCCTCGTCGCGGAGCGCCAGCTTCCGCAACGTGCTCGGCTGGATCCCGGCGTAGACCCCCAGGTGCGTCGAGTCGGCCTCGACGTCCCCGCCGCTGCGCCGGCTCTGCCGCACGGCCCCGCCGTTCCAGAGCGAGAGCACCATGCCGCGCCCCTGCCGCCCGCCGCCGGCTCGGTAGCCGTCGAGCGAGTCGAGCAGCGTCCCCAGCTCGTCGGAGTGCAGGAGCACGCCGCGCCCCTGCGCGGTCGCGAGGTCCGCGGTCAGCGCCTCGGGCGTCGCGTTCGTGAGGTAGACCTTCCGCCGCTTCGGCTCCGCGTCGAGCCCCTCCTCGTCGTCGGCCGGCCCCTTCCGCCGCCGGCGGGCCTGCTCGCGCGCCTTCCAGCGCCCGTGCTCGAGGTCGTGCTCCTCGCGCTGGCGGACGTCGTGCGCCCGCACGGGCCCCAGGATCGGGTCGGCGGTCGGGCTCTTGCCCGCGCCGCTCGGCGCCGCGGCCGCGAACCAGAGCAGCGGCGCTCGCACGAACGCAGGCGGCGCCCCGCAACGCCACCGTGACCCGAGCGCAGTCGCCGCCGCCGCGAGCCCGGGCAGGACGGCGAGCTCGACCTGGGCGGCCTGCTCGAGCGCGAACGAACCCCACAGGTTCGCCACCGCCGGCGGCAGCGCCTCGAGCGGGAACGGCGGAAGGCTCTGCGCGTCGTCGGCCTCGGCCGTCACCGCCTCGGCCTCGACGCGCTCGGCCTCGAGCTCGTCGACGAGCGCGGCGAGCGCGTCGAGGCTCGCGGCCCGCCCGTCCCCGGCGTCGAGGACGCGCGCGACCTCGCCCGTCCGCAGGTTCGCGGTCCCCGGCATCCGCGCGAGCCGGCTCGCGTTGTGGACCGCCACATCAACGTGCGCCCCGGGCCGAGCCAGGCGCCCGGCCAGGGCCGCGAGCAGGCGCCGGCGCAGGCCGGCCACCCGCTCGTCACCGGGCGCCGCTGGCTCGTGCCGCAGCCAGACCTGCCGGCCGCGCCCCGAGTCGACCAGCGCCGGCCGCACCCCGAGCCGGGCCCCGAGCAGAGCGCGCGCGGCGTCGGCCAGCTCGGCCGCCGCGGCGCGCGCCGCCGGAGTCGCGTCGTCCGGGTCGGCGTCGACGAGGAGCACGCGCACCGCCGCGGCCTCGTCGTCGCGGGCGCGGCCGCCCTGGGCGGTCGCGAGCGGCGAGAGCCCGAGGTAGAGCCCGCCCTCGCCCCGCTTGCCCGAGAGCCGCACGGCCTCGCCCTCGAGCCACGCCTCGGCGTCCCGGTCCCCCACGAGGAACCGACGCGCGACCGGCGCGGCCCGGGTCCCGTTCTTCAGGAGCGCGCAGATCTCGAACGGCTCGCCGCGCGCGAACCCCGCCGCCGCGAGCGCGTGCTCGAGCGGGGTCGGCTTCGTCTTGGTCGTGGTCACGCAGCACCTCCCATGATGCGCCCGTCGAGCACGCGCTCGAGCTCGGCCGCCCTGCCCGCCACGGCAGCGCGCACGCGCTCGATGGCCTCGCGCTCGCGGCGCGGCGATCCCTCGGCGCGGCGTCCGAGCCCACGGTGAACCTCGCGCAGCGCCTCGAGCAGCCCGACCAGCGCACGGGCCGAAGCGGTCTCCGTCGGGCGGATCACGACGCCTCCTCGCCCTGGGTGAGCAGCTCGGCGAGCGCCCTGCCCTCCTCGTTCGCGAACGCCCGGCGCTCCTCCGGGCTCGCCTTCCGCCAGGCGCGACGCAGGAGGTCCAGGGCCGTCGGCGCGCGCACGATCCCGGCCTCGAGGGCCGCCGCGCGAACCGAGGGGAACTCGCCGGACGCCAGGCGCTCGGCGATCGCGGGCGCGTCGCGCTTCAGACGGGAGGCGAGGTAGTCCGAGCGGTTGCCCCGGTCGGGCGGAGAAACCCCCGTTACATGCTCACGCCCCTTTCTCCCTCGCCCGCCCTTCTTCCCCGCCTCCGAGCAGACCTCGCGCACCTCGTCCGGCGTCCTGGCCGGCTTGGCTTCGCGCGCGACCTGGGCAGCGCGCAGGGCCCGCGCTTCGGCGTGCGAGAGCCCACGCACGTCGGCCTCGTGCTCGAGGAGGAAGTCCAGCCAGCCGGGGTCGTCCTCGCGGATCACCTCGCGGCAGAGCGTCGGCCAGTCTCGGCCGCCCCACAGGTCGGGCCGGGCCTGGAGCGCGCGGGCGGCCTCGATCGCCTCCGAGGCTGACCACTTCGCGCCGATCGAGCACTCGGCCGCAATGGCGGCCTTCGAGCGAAGCCACCGCTCCGGCTCCTCGTCCGGGTCGGCCGCTCCGATCGTGGGGCCGTCGTGGATCGTGACCTTCCCGATCTTCACAGCGCCGCCTCGGCGGTCAGCTCCGCCGCGGCCTCGGCGAACTGCCGCGACGAGTCGGGCAGGTAGGCCGCCACGTCGACGCGCCTCGCGAGCTCGCCCACGAGCGCCATGAGGGCCGCGCCGAGCGACGCGGGCGGGCCAGGTCGCGCCTCAGAGGCGCTCACGCGCCCTCGCCTGCGGCGAGCGCGCGCGCCAGGTCGTCGCGGGCCACGACCTCGCGGCGCCCGATCCGCGCCGTCCGCAGGCGGCCAGCCGCGCGCCATCTCTGGAGCGTCCGCGCGCAGACATGGACGGCGGCCGCGGCGTCGCGCAGGTCCGCGACGGCGGGCAGGATCTCGGCCAGTGCGGCCGACCAGCGCACCTCGGCGGGGGTCATGGGTGGGCGCACTGGGCGGGGGAGCATGGCAGGCTCTGGCGGTCGGGGCATGTTCGGCCTCGTCGACGCGCGGCACCTACGTCCGCGTCCGTCGCCGCGAGAGTCGCTCGCGCGCGCCGGAAGATCCGGTCCCCACGGTCCCCGGGGGACCGTGCGGGGACCGCGGGGACCCGCTACTTTCCTGGCCTCGCGGCGGGGACCGATCGCAGGCGGTAGCCCTTCCCTTCCCCGGTCCTTTGGCCGTCCTCGACCGTCCAGCCGACAGCCGCGAGCGCACGCTTGAGCGCCGAGATGGCGCGCGTATCGACGACCCTGGGGCCAGGCGCCTGAGCCCCCGGGGTGAATCCGTCTCCGGCCGCGACGAGGACCTCGAGCGCCTGGCGCTCGCGCTTCCGTCTCAACACGGGGGCGACCCGCGCGAGCAGGTCCGCGAGCGACACAGGCTCGACGCCTGGCGGGGCGGCCTCCGG
>JANJTH010000753.1 GCA_024711205.1 Planctomycetota bacterium
CCGCGTTCGGCGCGTCCCCGGGCGGCTCGGGGGCGGGGCGCCCCACCCGGGCCGGGGCCGCCTGGCCGCCCACGCAGGCGGACGCGCACACGCCGGGCGCGGGCGGGAGCCTCGCGCCGTCGCTCGCGGGCTCGCTCGGCCCGCCCACGGGGAGCGCGGCCGGCTACCGGATCCCGACGGCGTTCCAGCCGGGCGAGCAATTCGGGCGCTACCGCCTCGAGCGCGAGCTCGGCCGGGGCGGGATGGGCGTCGTCTGGCGCGCGCGCCAGGTCGACCTCGACCGCCCCGTCGCGATCAAGATGCTCCTCCAGGGCGCGGCCGCGGACGAGCGGCGGCGCAACCGCTTCCTCACGGAGGCGCGCACGGTGGCGCGCCTCGCGCACCCGAACCTGGTCGGGATCCACGACGTGGGCGAGCTCGACGGGGTGCTGTTCTTCACGATGGAGCTCGTCGACGGGCCGTCGCTCGGCGACCTGCTCAAGCAGACGCCCAGGCTCGAGGTCGCGCGCGCGCTGGAGATCGCGATCGGGATCGGCCACGGGCTCGCCGAGGCCCACGGGCAACAGCTCGTGCACCGCGACCTGAAGCCGGCCAACGTGCTGATCGACCCGCGGGGCGTCGCGCGGATCACGGACTTCGGGATCGCGAAGGACCTCACGTCGCAGGGGAACACGGTCACGGGCGAGGTCCTCGGCACGCCGGCCTACATGCCGCCCGAGCAGGCGAGCGGGAAGGCCGGCGCCGTCGATGCGCGCGCGGACCTCTACTCGCTCGGGGCGATCCTCTACCGGATGCTCGTGGGCAAGCCCCCGTTCGACGGGACGACGCCCTACGACGTCATCTCGAAGGTCCTGGCCGAGCAGCCCGTCCCCCCGCGCAAGCTCGACCGCTCGATCCCGCGCGACCTCGACGAGATCGTGATGCGCTGCCTCGCCAAGCCGCGCGAGGAGCGCTTCGAGTCGGCCGCGGCGCTCGTCGCGGCGCTCGAGGCGGCGCGCGCCCGGCTCGGCGCCGCGAGCGGCGAGGGCGGCGCCGGGCCGCCCCCGCCCGCGGCCGGGCTCGGGCTGGCGGGGAAGGTCGTGGTCGCGACGGCCGCGGGGCTCGTCGTCGTCGCGGCGCTCGTCGCGGCCGAGGGCTGGCGGCAGCTCCAGCAGCGGAACCGGGACGAGCAGGCCCGGCTCGAGCGGGAGGAGGAGGCCCGACAGGCCGCGGCGCTCGAGGCCGAGCGGCAGCGGCAGCGCGCGCTGCTCGAGGAGGCGCGGGCGCTGCTCGCGCAGGCGCAGAAGCTCGCCGCCACGGACCCCGCCGCGGCCGTCGCGCGCGCGCGCGAGGCCTCCGCCCTCGTCCCGCACGATGGCGGGGTCCTGGGCGGGCTCGGGCGCCTGCTCCTGACCGCGGGAGGCGACGCGGGCGCCGCGTGCGAGGTCCTCGACCGGGCGGTGCGCATGGTCCCCGACGACCTCGAGGCGCGGGCGGCGCGCGCGCTGTGCTTGATCGCGCTCGACCGGCCGCCCACGGAGGTCGAGGCGGATGCGGTCAAGCTCGAGCTCGGCGGCCCGCGGGGGCGCGCGCTCGCGGCCTCGGTCCGCGCGGAGGGCGCCCTGCGCCACGAGGACATCGCCGTCGCGCTCGTCCACCTCGACGACGCCGCGCAGCACGACCCCAAGGATGCCCGGCTCCGCCTGCGCCTGGCCCAGGTGCTCCTCCAGGGCAAGCGCTACGCGTCCGCCGAGGAGGAGGCCACGGCGGCCTACGACCTGGATCGCGGCCTCATCGAGGCGCTGCGCGTGCGCGCGCACGCCCGCCTGCGGCGCGACAAGCCGGCCGAGGCGCTCGCGGACGCCCAGGCCCTCCTCGCGGCCAGGCCGGGCGACGCGGAGGCTGAGGGCATCGCCAAGGAGGCGCGGCAGAAGCTCCACGCGCAGGCCCCTCAGCCGCCCCCGCGCCCGCCCGCGGGCCAGGTCGATCACTCCGCGCATGACCACATCCACGCGGCGCTCGACGCGTTCGCCGCCGCGCTGAGGCCGAAGGGCGCCGGCCCCGATGAGGCGCGCCGTCAGCTCCAGCTCGCCTACGCGATGGCCGACGTGCCCTGCCCCAAGGCGCTCCTCGAGCGGGCGAGGGGCGCGTCCCGCCTCCGCGCCTGGCAGCTCGCGGCGCAGGACCTCGAGCGGTACCGCGCCCTCGCCAAGGACAAGCTCGAGCTCGGCTTCCTCCTGCTCGCCGGGGAGGTCCTCGAGGCCGGCTTCCAGAAGGTCGAGGAGGCGGCCAAGTACCTCGACCTCGCGGCGCGCACGGCGCCCGACGCCCAGGAGGTGATCGACGCCCGCGGGCGGTTCCTCGAGCGCAACGGGCGCCCCGAGGAAGCGCTCGCGGAGTGGGACCGCGGCGTCAAGGTGCGCCCGGACGATCACTGGCTGCGGCACGAGCGCGGGCACTTCCACCATCGGTCGGGCAAGCAGCCGCAGGACCCCGAGCGCCTCGCCCTCGCGCTCGCCGACCTCGACTGGGCGATCGAGCGCGAGGCCAAGGCGCACTACCTGTGCACGCGGGCCGAGATCCTCGCGGACCTCGGACGCGCGGACGACGCGCGGCGTGACCTGGACGCGGCCCGGACCAAGCCCGACGCCAGCCAGGTCGAGCTGGAGCGCGTCGAGAAGCGCCTCGCGGAGGGAACTTGAGCGCGTCCCGGCGGACGCCCCGCGCGTGAGCGGGGGGGCGGAGCCCGAGGTTGGGCACGGACCGGAGGCCGCGAGCACCTCCCGGGAGGCCGCGGGCGCGTCACCGAGCCCCGACGCCTCGGCGGGGAGCGAGCCCGCGGGCGCGGCCGGCCTCGCGGCCCCCGGGGACGGCGGCGGGCCGCCGCGGGCCGAGGCCACCGCGCCTGCCGAGGCCGTGGTCGAGGCCGAGAGCCCGGCCCGGGCCGAGGGCGACCCGCCTCTGCCCGGCGACGCGGCGGTCCCGCCCTCGGATGCCCAGGCCGCGCCGCAGCCGCCGAGGCC